>NZ_JBHUTX010000009.1:0-242029 GCF_042671245.1 Streptomyces sp. NPDC057099 | reverse complement strand
CGCCGACGGTGTCGGCGGGGCCCCTCGCGCTATGCGGAGACCGGTGACGGCTCGATGCCCGTGATCTCCAGCTCCCGGCCACTGCGCAGGTCGTTGGAGGGCTGGTCGCAGCGCGGGCACCAGAAGAACGGGGGCATGCCCACCGGGAACTCCTCGGCGCACGGACCGCACCAGGCCTGCCCGGGGACCTGCTCGACCACGAGCCGGGCCCCGGCGAGGGCGGTGCCGTCGCGGGCCACCTCGAAGGCGAAACCGAGGGCGTCGGGGACGACGCCCGCCAGCTCGCCGACCCGGACGGTCACCGTCGAGACGGAGTCCGTCCCGTCCGCCCGGGCCAGCTCATCGGCCCGCTCGATGATCGCGGTCGCGATCGACAGCTCGTGCACGACCGATCACGGATACCGGTTGCCCGCGCGGAAACCGCCGGACATCCGCCAGATCCGCATCTCCCGCCTCAGACTGGGCCACTCCCAGCACAGCGCGGCCAGAACCGCACCGCCCACCAGGACGGCCTGGGCCTTCAGCACCCGCTGTCCACTCATCCCACCGCGCCTGCGCGCGACGGGTCTGCGTGCTCGTTTGACCTTCATTGCGGCGACTCCCTGCTCTTTCTCCTGCCGGATCATGCCGGCGAGATGTTCGGCATGGTGTCCACGAGGGCGTCATGCCGCTTCCAGTGGATCCCCGTGGACCGGCGCGCGTCGGCGGTGCCGTCCTCGTGGTGCCCCTTCTGCTGCGCGTACCGCCCCTTGTTGCCCTGGTGCAGGCCGGCGACGTGTCCGGGGGTGTCGGGCCTGGCCTGGGGCCGGCCCACTCTGATGCTGCCCATGGGGTGCTCTCCTTCCTCGCCTCCGACCTGCGGAGTGCGTGCTCATGGCCGTTCGGTGAGGTCCTCGAAGAACCGCTCGACGGCGGGCCAGACCCGTCCACCGCCGGACAGGCCGCGCCACTCGCGGCGTACGACGGCGACCATCCGGTAGCAGTCGTCGACCGGCACGATCCAGTGATGATCGAGACCGTGGACGGTGTTCACCAGCAGGGCCTCCACGTCGGGTTCCACGGTGGCGAGCCGCGGAACCGTACCGGCCAGTTCCTGCCAGGCCGCCGCGTCCACCTCCCACCGCATGGCCCCCGCCGGGCTCGGGCCCTGCGCGGTGACGGTGCCGTCCGCCCGGGGCACGAAGAAGACCAGACCGACCGGTACGCCCAGCACCGTCGTGTCGATGTGCGGCAGCCGGACGCGGCGCCGGGGCACGAGCCGGTACTGGCCGTCCCCCGCCCCGGCCTCGGCGAACAGCACCGAGCAGGGGCGGCAGGCGCAGCGCACCTCCTCCTGCCCGCTGTCGTGGAGATGGGCGTGCTCCTCGGCGAGAGGCGCGGCGCACAGGTCGCACACCTCCCTCTCGGCCGCCGCCGTACGGTCGGCCGAGGAGCGGATGAGGCGGGCCAGTGCCCCCTCGGAGGTCACTTCGCGCCTCGGTGCGTGATCGTGGTCAGCGGCACGAACGCGGGGGCCGGCGTGCTCGGCAGTGGTTCCACCGCCGTCAGCTCGGGAGCCACGGCGAGGACCGCCGCACGGACCGCGTCGGTGACCTCGGAGCCTCCGCCACCGCCACCGCAGCCGGAGCCGCACCCGCCACCCGACGTCAGGCGCACCCGGGCGACCTGCCCCTCCACCCCGGCCCACTCCACGTCGCCGCCGCGCTCCTGGACGGCCGGCCGCAGCCGCTCGACCGCGCGGGCCGCCCGGCGCTCGGCGGGCTCGGGGTGGATGTCGTGCAGGACCAGCAGATGGCCCAGCAGTTCGTCGTCGGCCAGGTTCTCGGCGAGCGGCCCGTCCGCGTGGTCCATGACGCGGGCCAGTGCCTCGCCGTAGACCTCGGACAGGAGCGCGACCGCCTCGACGGCGGAGCGGGTGGTGGGGCCGGGCGCGGACTCCAGGCCTTCCAGCAGGGTGTCGAGCCGGGCGAGCCGGGCCTCGACGTCCGGGTCGGCCAGGCGGGCGTTGGTGGCCTCAGCCATGGTTCGCCCCGTACGTCGGCGAGTGCAGGGTGGTGAGCGTCTTGCCCTTGCCGACGTACATGTGCACACCGCACGGCAGACAGGGGTCGAAGCTGCGGACCGTGCGCATGATGTCGACGCCCTTGAAGTCGTCCGGCCCGTTCTCCTCGAAGATGGGCTGGCCCTGGACGGCGTCCTCGTACGGGCCGGGGGTGCCGTAGATGTCGCGGGGGCTGGCGTTCCACGGGGTGGGCGGGTACGGGTGGTAGTTGGCGATCTTCTTGTCCTTGATCACCAGGTGGTGGGAGAGGACGCCGCGCACCGCCTCGTGGAAGCCGCAGCCGATCGCCTCGTCGGGCACCTCGTAGTTCTCGAACACCTTGGTCTCGCCCGCGCGCACCATCCCCATGGCCTCTTCGATGAACTGCAGGGCCATGGCGGCCGCGTAGGCGACGAAGTACGGCCGGGCGCGGTCGCGTTCGATGGTGTTGCTCCACTGCGGGATGCGCCACTCCAGGGTGGTCTCCGGCAGGGACTCGCCCTTGGGCAGCGAGATGCGCACGCTGTGGCCGGTGGCCTTGACGTACGGGGTGTCGACGATGCCGCTCAGCGCGGTCGACCACAGCCGGGCGAGGGGGCCGCCGCCGGTGTCGAGGGCGAGGTGCGCGTCGGTCCGCTTGTCGTACCAGCGGGGGCTCATCACCCAGCTGTACTTGTCGTCGAAGTCGCGCTTCTGCGGTACCGGGACGGTGGTCTGGTTCCACGGGTGGCGCATGTCGACGGGGTTGCCGAGCGGGTCGTGCGTGACGAAGGGCGATTCGTTCACCCAGTCCTCGTAGTACGAGCTGCCCAGCATGATGCGCAGGCCGAGGTTGATGTCGACGAGGTTGTTGGTGACCAGTTCGCCGTCGACGATGATGCCGGGGGTGACGTACATGTCCTTGCCCCAGGAGTTCATCGTCTCGTAGCGGTAGTCGACGGTCTGGGGGTTCTGGAAGGCGCCCCAGCAGCCCAGCAGGACACGGCGGCGGCCGACCTCCTCGTAGCCGGGCAGGGCCTCGTAGAAGAAGTCGAAGACGTCGTCGTTCATGGCGACGGCCTTCTTCACGAAGTCGATGACCCGCATGAGCCGGCTGAGGTAGTCGGTGAAGACGGTCGGCTGCGGCATCGTGCCGACACCGCCCGGGTACAGCGTGGAGGGGTGGACGTGCCGCCCCTCCATCAGGCAGAACATCTCGCGGGTGACCCGGCTGACCTTCAGGGCCTCCTTGTAGACCTCGCCCTCGAAGGGGTTGAAGGCCTTCATGATGTCGGCGATGGTGCGGTAGCCGTGGATCTCGCCGCGGGGCGCGTCGGTGCGTTCGGCGCGGGCCAGCAGGCCGGGGTTGGTGGCCTTGACCATCGCCTCGCAGAAGTCCACGAACACCAGGTTGTCCTGGAAGATCGTGTGGTCGAACATGTACTCGGCCGCTTCGCCGAGGTTGACGATGTGCTCGGCCAGCGGGGGCGGCTTGACGCCGTAGGCCATCTGCTGGGCGTAGTCGGAGCAGGTGGTGTGGTTGTCGCCGCAGATGCCGCAGATCCGGGACGTGATGAACCCCGCGTCGCGCGGGTCCTTGCCCTTCATGAACACCGAGTAGCCGCGGAACAGCGACGAGGTGCTGTGGCATTCGACGACTTCCCGGTTGGCGAAGTCGATCTTCGTGTAGATGCCCAGGTTCCCGATGATCCGGGTGATCGGATCCCAGGACATGTCCACGAGTTGTGGGGGCTTGCGCTCCGTGGGCCGGGCCTCGGTGGTGGTCATCTGCGGTACTGCCCCTCGCTGTAGGTGGTCCGGTGGGTGGTGGTGGCGTGCGCGCCCGAGCGCGCGGCGCGGGTCACGAGGGCCGCCAGCGCGGGTCGTAGCCGCTGGTCAGCTTGCGCTTGTTGTGGCGCCACCTGGGCTCGTGGTTGACCAGTTCGTTCGTCACACCGCGCAGCCGGCGGATGACGGCCCCGTAGGGCTTGATGGCCAGGGACGACAGGGTTCCGCCCGGGGGCTCGTCCATGAAGGGCATGAACGCGTCGGGGAAGCCGGGCATCGTGCACCCGATGCAGATGCCGCCGACGTTCGGGCAGCCGCCGATGCCGGCCATCCAGCCGCGCTTGGGCACGTTGCAGTTGACGACCGGACCCCAACAGCCCGTTTTGACCAGGCACTTGGGCGAGTTGTAGTCCTTGGCGAAGCTGGCCTGCTCGTAGTACGAGCCGCGGTCGCAGCCCTCGTGGACCGTCTTGCCGAACAGCCACTGCGGGCGCAGCATGTGGTCCAGCGGCGGCGGGGGCGCGGAACCGGCCGCGTGGTAGAGGACCCAGACCAGGGTCTCCATGAAGTTCTCGGGCTGGATCGGACAGCCGGGCACGTTGACGATGGGCAGCCCACCCTGCGAGGTGTAGTCCCAGCCCAGGTAGTCGGCGAGGCCCATGCAGCCGGTGGGGTTACCGGACATGGCGTGGATGCCGCCGAAGGTGGCGCAGGTGCCGGCGGCCACCACCGCCCAGGCCTTGGGGGCCAGTTGGTCGATCCACCAGTTCAGGGGCTGCGGCTCGCCGGTCTCCGGGTCGTTGCCGAAGGACGTCCAGTAGCCGTCGCCCTCGATGATGTTCTGGTTGGGGACCGAGCCCTCGATGACGAGGATGAACGGGGCCAGTTCGCCGCGTACGGCGGCCCGGTAGGGAGCGAGGAAGTCCTCGCCGCCCAGGCTCGGGGAGAGCACCTTGTTGACCAGGTTCACCTTCGGCAGGCCCGGGATCAGGCCGAGCACCAGGTCCTCGATGGAGGGCTGGTCGGCGGCGGTCAGCGAGACGGTGTCGCCGTCGCAGCTCATGCCCTCGGAGATCCAGAGGATGGTGATCTCGTCGAAGCCCTCACGGTCCTCGGCGCGATCGGGTTCCTTGCTGACCTCGGCTGTACTGCTGTTGGTTGTCATGTCACTCGGCCTCCGCTGCGGGGGTCTCGGAGTCGGTCGTCTGCCGGGCTGGTGCCGCGGCGGGAGCCGGTGCCGACGGCTCGTCCGGGGTTCCGGCGGGCTCGAGTGGTTCGAGCTCGTCGGGCCGGAAGTAGTGGAAGCGGCCGTACCAGGTGTGCAGTTCGGACGCGGGGTCGTCGTCGAGGGTGACGGCGAGGTGCACGCTGCCGTCCACGTCGTGGAAGACGGCGGCGACCTCGGCGGTCCGGCCGGCCAGGAACATGTCCTGGGCGTCGGCGCCTCGTACGCGGGGGCGGAGCCGGACGCGGCTGCCGCCGCCGAGGGGCACGCCGTCGACGAGCACGGTGTCGGTGGTCGGCGAGAGACCGCCGTCGGCGCCCTCCTGCCACCAGGCGGGGCGTTCGGAGGTTGCCGCGGCGGTCGTCGCCGGGGCGACCGGTGCCAGGGAGCGGACGGCGCCGTGGAGCCGTTCGAAGACCTCCTGCGGCATGGTGTCGACCCGGTCGAGGATCGCGGCCGCCCTGGGGTCGGTGGCCCGCGCCTCGCGCTTCTCCTCGTCGGTCAGCAGCATCGTGCGCAGGGTGAGGATCTCGTCGATCTCCGCGGCGTCGTGCAGGTCGCCCGGGCTCTCGGGGGCGACCTGGGGGTGGTCGGGCAGGATGATCGGCGCGGACAGCAGGAGGTGCCCGGCGTCCTCGGCTTCGCCGCCGAGGACGGGGAAGGTGAACTCGTTGCGGCACGAGCGCGCGGGGGCAGCCAGGTCCGTCGGCGGATCGGTGAGCGAGACGAACTCCACCCCGTCGCCGCCGATGAGGGTGTGGGTGGCGATGAGGGCCCGGCGCAGGGCCTCGTCACGCGCGGTCCGTCCTTCCGGTGCGGGCCCGGTGTTGGCCGTCCGCACGCGAAGCCGGCAGAGGTCGTCGGTGAGGCGCTCGGCGGTGACGGTGGTGTCGGCCCGTACCTCGTCGCGGTGCCGTACGACCCGCCCGGCGCCCCCGGGCAGCGGCTCGACGTCCACGCCGGCCGCCGCGCCCACGGGCACGGTGCGTCCCGCGGCGAGAAGCTCGTCGAGGGGGACCACGACCTCGCACGCGCGCGGTACCGCCTCGTCGAAGGTCAGATGCACCGTGCCGTCGTCGGTACGCAGCGATGCGACGGGACGGTGGGCGGAGTCCCCGGGGGCTTCCACCTGCTTGCGCTGCGCCTGGAGGTAGCGGATCCGCACACGGACGGAGGCGTCGCCGGGCCGCCGGATCCGCAGGAGGCACTCGGTCTGCTGGTACCAGGAGTCGGCGGAGCCCGAGACGCCGGGGACGACGGGGCCGTCCGACTCCACCCAGTCCCGGGGGAACAGCACCCCGAACTGCCATCGGACGCGGTTCTTGGCCGAGGACCGGCGGTAGGGGTAGAGGAGGTAGCCCTCGTAGAGGACGGCGTCGGCGACGGCGCTGAGCTGCTCGAAGACGCCCCGGGACCGTTCCGGCGGCTGTTCCGCGCCGCCCGTCGTGGCAGCGCACTCCCTGCCGCCCTCGACCAGTCCCTCCGCCATCGCGCCTCCTCGTCCGTGTCGCACTGCGCATCCCTTCCACCACGGTCACACCGCTCATCCACCCCCGCCTCCTCCGGCCCATCCGGTTGGGCCGTTCGGGGTGGGGAAGTCGTCACCTCATGGACCAGCCCATGAATCACCACCCCCGCACGACCACGAGCCCCGCCGTCACGACCCTGGCCGACCCGCTGGTCAACAAGGGCACCGCCTTCAGCCGGCACGAGCGCGCGGAGCTGGGGCTCGACGGGCTGCTGCCGCCCGCCGTGGAGACCCTGGACGAGCAGGTCGCCCGCGCCTACGAGGCGTTCTACGGCTACGACAAGCCCCTCAACCGGCACATCTATCTCCGGCAGTTGCAGGACACGAACGAGGTGCTCTTCTACCGCCTGGTCACCGAGTACCTGGAGGAGCTGCTGCCCGTCGTCTACACACCGACGGTGGGTGAGGCCTGTCAGCGGTTCAGCGAGATCTACCGGCGGCCGCGCGGGCTGTTCCTGAGCTGGGAGGACCGGCACCGCTTCCGCGACATCCTGCGCAACCGCCCGTACCCGGACCACGACGTGGACGTCGTGGTCGTCACCGACGGACAGCGCATCCTGGGCCTGGGCGACCAGGGCGTCGGTGGCATGGGCATCCCGATCGGCAAGCTCAGCCTGTACACGGCGATCGGCGGCATCCACCCCGCCCGTACGCTGCCGATCCTGCTGGACGTCGGCACGGACAACGAGGCCCTGCTGGACAACCCGCGCTACCTGGGCCGGCGTGACCGCAGGCTGACCGGCGCCGAGTACGACGAGATGATCGAGGCCTTCGTGTCGGCGGTCGAGGCGGAGCTGCCCGGGACGCTGCTCCAGTGGGAGGACTTCGCCACCGCCCACGCCCAGCCGATCCTGGCCCGCTACCGCGACCGGCTGCTCACGTTCAACGACGACATCCAGGGCACGGCTGCCGTCGCGCTCGGCGCCCTGTCCACCGCGGCGGACGTGGCCGGCACTCCGCTGCCCGACCAGCGGCTGGTGATCCTCGGCGCGGGCTCGGCGGCCATCGGCGTCGCCGACATGATCCGTACGGCGATGGTCGACGAGGGGCTGTCGGAGGACGAGGCCACGGCACGTTTCTGGATCCTCGACGTCGACGGCCTGCTGGTGTCCTCGCGCTCCGAGCTGACGCCGCAGCAGCGGGTGTTCGCGCGCGACGACAGCGAGGTGACCGACTGGGACGGCACGGGGCTCGCCGAAGTGGTGCGTCGTGTCGAGCCGACGGCGCTGATCGGGCTGTCGACGGCTCACGGCGCGTTCACCGAGGAGATCGTGCGGCAGATGGCCTCGACGTGCGAGCGGCCGGTCGTCTTCCCGCTCTCCAACCCCACCTCCCACTCCGAGGCCGAGCCCGCCGACCTCACCCGCTGGACCGACGGCCGGGCGCTGATCGCCACCGGCTCGCCCTTCCCGCCGCTGACGGTGGACGGGCGAGAGGTGCCGGTGGCGCAGTCCAACAACGTGTACGTCTTCCCGGCCATGGGGCTCGCGGTGACCGCGAGCCGCGCCACCCGCGTCACCGACCGCATGCTCGTGGCCGCCGCCCGTGCGGTCGCGGAGTGCGCCGTACGGGCGGCGGACGGCGACGACGGGCCCGTGCCGCTGCTGCCGCCCCTGACCGGGATGCGGGACTCCGCCCGCGAGATCGCCCTGGCCGCGGCCCTCGCCGCCGTCGAGGACGGGGTGGCCCCGCAGGCGACGGAGGAGGAGCTGCGCAAGGCGGTCGCGCAGGCGCAGTGGACACCCCGCTACGAGGCCTAGGAGCCCGTCCGAGCACTCCGAAGGACGTACTGTCGGACCCACGACGGTCGACCCCGGAGGCATCGGCAGCATGGACCAGCGGCAGCCCCTCCACGACGACGCGCTGGACGCGGCGGCGGACGCCTTCGAGCGCTTGCGTCCACGGCTGTTCGGCATCGCCTACCGCGTCCTGGGCAGTGTGTCCGAGGCCGAGGACGTGGTGCAGGACGTGTGGCTGCGCTGGCAGGGCGCCGACCGGAGCGCGGTGCGGGATCACGGGGCGTTCCTGGCGAAGATCACCACCCGTCTGGCGATCAACGTGGCCCAGTCGGCGCGGGTGCGCCGCGAGGCCTATGTCGGGCCGTGGCTGCCGGAGCCCGTGGACACGAGCGTCGATCCGCAGGTCGGCGCGGAGCGCGGCGAGGCCCTGGGGCTGGCCGTGCTGCTGGTCCTGGAGCGGCTGAATCCCGTGGAGCGGGCGGCGTACGTGCTGCGGGAGGCGTTCGACTACGCGTACGACGAGATCGCGGGCATGCTGGAGCTGAGCCAGGCCAACACGCGGCAGATCGTCAGCCGGGCCCGCAAGCGGCTGTCCGCCGAGCGCCGGGAACCGGTCGACACGGCGCAGCACCGGCGCCTGCTCGACGCCTTCGTGGCCGCCGCGCGGCACGGTGACGTGGCCGCGCTGGAGACCGTGTTGTCGGCCGACGTCGTCGCGTACGCGGACGGCAACGGCATGCGCGGCGTGGCGCGGCTGGAGATCGTGGGGGCCGGGCGCGTGGCCAGGGTGACGGCCTTCGCCCGGAAGTTCTTCCCCGGGGCCGACTACGGCATAGTCCAGGCCAACGGACAGCCCAGCCTGCTGCTCGCCCGGGACGGGGTGGCCGTCGCCCTGGTGAGCGCCACCGTGGGGCCGGACGGCATCGACGGGCTCTACTGGGTCCTGACACCGGACAAGCTGAGGGCGTACGAGCGGTCGGCCCGCAGGCTCACCGACCGCTCGTAGCCCCTGGTCTCGTCAGTGCTGCTGGAGCCACTCCTCGTAGCGGACGGCCGAGAGGTGCGCGGTCTCGTCGCCGGTGAGCACGTCGGGCATCCCCGCGAACAGGCCGGCGGTCTCGTCCGTGACGACGGTCCGGCCGTCCGGCTGCGCCGCCAGGGTGATCTCACCGAACCGGTCAAGGCCGTGGGTCTCGGGTCCGGCGATGTTGCGGATGCCGTTCGACGGTTCGCCCTGCGCCGCCTCGGCGACGGCTGCGGCCACCTCGGCGGAGGCGATCGGACGCAGCCGCAGGGACGGCAGGCGCACCTCGCCGCCCTCGGTGGACATGTCCATCACCGGGGCGATGAACTCGAAGAACTGGGTGGCGCGCACGAGGCTGTAGGGCACGCCGCTGCCGCGCACGGCGTTCTCCTGGGCGACCTTGGCCTCGTAGTAGCCGTAGCCGGGCACCTGGTCGACACCGACGATGGACAGTCCGACATGGTGCCGGACGCCCGCCTCCTTCTCGGCGGCGAACAGGTTCCGCGCCGAGCGGGTGAAGAAGTCCAGGGCCGGTTCGGTGTCGAAGGACGGCGAGTTCGACACGTCCACGACCACGTCCGCGCCCTTGAGGACCTCGGCAAGGCCCTCGCCGGTGAGGGTGTCGACGCCCGTGGTGGGGGCGGCGGCCACGGCCTCGTGTCCCTTGTCACGCAGCAGCGTGACCACCTGCGAGCCGATGAGGCCCGTACCGCCGACGACCACGATCTTCATCACTGTCTCCGTTCACTGGTTGGCTGACTCACCAGAGAGACAGGGCGGTGTCCGGCTCTGTGACAGCCGGCGGAGATTTCACTCCGTCGGGACGGTGTCCGGCAGGCCGAGTGCGGTGGAGACATGGCGCCATACGGAGGTGAGGGCCGAGTCGAGGGTGACCGTCGGGTCGCGCAGCATCAGGCGGATGCCGTAGCCGTCGCTCAGGGACAGCACGAGCGTGCTGAGGTCGTCGACGTCGGTCGGCGTGAACTCGCCGGAGTCGATGCCGCGCCGTACCGCGTCCCCCACCCAGGCGTGCAGCTGCGCGTAGAGGTCCACGGCGAAGACCCGGGTGGCCTCGTCGCGCAGCGCCCTGACCCAGAGTTCCTGCCAGAGCCGCCAGTCCTGGTGGAGCTGGGGATCGGTCGGCAGCAGGTTGCGCAGGATGCGGGCCAGGATGACCGCCGCTGGGGCCGTTTCCGCGTCCCGTTCGAGGTCGACGGCCGTGTGGGCGAATGAGTGGGTCATCGCCTCGGTGAACAGCTTCTCGCGGGTGTCGAAGTGGTAGTGGAGCAGCGCCGTCGACACTCCGGCGCGCTCGGCGACCATGCGCATGCGGATCTTCTCGAACCCGATGTCGGCGATGACCTCGCACGCCGCAGTCAGGATGCGCTCGCGCGTGTCTGCCGTGCGCACCTTGGTGGACACCCTGCGGCTCCCCTCGTTCGGTGGTCGTACGCCATGACCATCTTCCCTCACGGCCGGCTCGCGGGTACGGGGGCCTCCTGCCGCGGTTCTTCGTCGTACGTGTGGAAGCCCCGCCCGGACTTCCGCCCCAGCAGACCGGCCTCCACCATCCGGGACAGCAACGGGGGCGGGGAGTACTGGGGCTCGCGGAACTCGGCGTACAGCGACTCGGCGATGGCGCGTGTGGTGTCGAGGCCGATCAGGTCCGTCAGGGCCAGCGG
This sequence comes from Streptomyces sp. NPDC057099, assembly GCF_042671245.1. Lineage (NCBI taxonomy): Bacteria > Bacillati > Actinomycetota > Actinomycetes > Kitasatosporales > Streptomycetaceae > Streptomyces > Streptomyces sp. NPDC057099. The sequence continues at coordinate 231,023 of NZ_JBHUTX010000009.1, read as the reverse complement.
GCCCAGCGGATGCGCACACCCGAGGACCATGCCCCGGTCGACGTCCTCGACGGTCGCGCTGCCCGACTCCACCATGCGGACGGCGGCCAGCAGATACGGCACGAGCAGCGCGTTGACGACGAACCCGGCCTTGTCCCGGGTGCGGACCACTTCCTTGCCGAGGGTGCCGGTCACGAACTCCTCGGCCCGTGCCGCCGTGACGGGCGAGGTGAGCAGCGACGGCACCAGCTCGACGAGACGCAGGACGGGCACGGGGTTGAAGAAGTGCACCCCGACGACCCGGTCGGGCCGGGTCGTCGCGGCGGCGAGCCTGATGACCGGGATGGAGGAGGTGTTGGTCGCCAGGATGGTGCGGTCGCCGGTGATCACCGAGTCGAGGCGGGTGAAGACGTCGACCTTGAGGGCCTCGTCCTCGGCGACCGCTTCGATGACCAGGTCGTGGTCGTGCAGCGCCTCGAGTTCATGCACGACGGTGATCAGTGCTGTGGCGGCCTCCCGTCGTTCGTCGCTCAGTCTGCCGTGTGCGGTGGCCCGGTCGAGCGAGCGGCCGATGCGGAGGCGGCCGGCCCGGGCCGCCTCCGCGTCGCGCTCCACGACCGTGACCGGTACGTCGGCCCGTGCGCAGACCTCGGCGATGCCGGCGCCCATCAGCCCGCAGCCGACGACTCCCACGCGCTTGATGTCGGTCATCCGTCTCCCTCTCTCCGGTCTGCGGCGGTACGGGTCAGGCGCCGGGCAGGTCCAGGACGCCCGTGCCGCGCTTGACGAGTTCGTTGGCGATGATCAGCCGCTGGATCTCGGAAGTGCCCTCCCAGATGCGGTCCACGCGCAGCTCGCGGTAGAGCCGTTCGACGGCGTAGGAGCGGTCGTAGCCCCGGCCGCCGTGGATCTGGAGGCACCGGTCGATGACCCGGCCCGAGGCCTCGCTCGCCGAGAGTTTGGCGATGGCCGCCTTGGCGTGCAGGGTCTTGCGGTCCTCGTCCGTGGCCTGGTCGATCTCCCAGGCGACCTGGTGGGTGTAGGCGCGGTTGACGGCGATGTCCACGGCGCAGTCGGCGAGCATGCCCTGGATCAGCTGGTACGAGGAGATCGGCGCCCCGAACTGCTCCCGCTCCACGGCCCAGTCACGGGAGAGTTCCAGTGCCCGCTCGGCCGCGCCGATGGTGCGGGCGGCGATCATCAGGCGCTCCTCGGTGAACCAGGAGCGCGTGATGTCGTAGCCCTCTCCGATGCCGCCGAGGACGGCGTCGTCGCCGACCTGGACGTCGGTGAAGGTGAACTCGGGGTGCTCGTAGACGAAGGTGTGCATCCAGCGCGGGACCCGGGTCATCTCGATGCCGGGGGTGTCCTTGTCGACCAGGAAGAGGGTCGGTGCGCGCTCCGGGCCGGCCGCCGCGAGCACGATCATGAAGTCGGCGTGGTCGCCGACGGTCACGAACCACTTCTCGCCGTTGAGCACCCAGCCCTGGTCGTTCCTGGTGGCGGTGGTGGCGAGGTTCTGCGGGTCGGACCCGGCGCCGGGCTCGGTGACGGCGTAGCAGTCGCGCCGCTCGCCGTTGATCACCGGGATCAGGAACCGCTCGCGCTGCTCGGGGGTGCAGAAGCGGAGCGCGTTGGCGGGCCGCCACACCATGTCCCACAGGGCGCCGGTGAGCCGCCCCAACTCCTCCTGCACGGTGGCCTGTTCGGCGATGGCGAGTCCGGCGCCGCCCCACTCGGCGGGCATGTTGACGGCCTGGAGTCCGGCGTCGAGGACGGCGTCACGGATCTTGGCGTGCGCGTCGGCGGGCAGGCCGTTGTCCTCCTCGCACTGGGTCTCGTACGTGGCGATGAAGTCGGTGAGGGCGCGCGCGTCGGCCTTGAGCTGTGCCTGGCGCGGGGTGAGGCGGAAGTCCATGGAAGTCCTCGCTGGTGAAGGGAAGGGAGTCAGTGCGTGGGCAGGGCGAGGGCGCGGGTGCCGCGCTTGATGAGTTCGTTGGCGATGATCAGCCGCTGGATCTCGGAGGTGCCCTCCCAGATCCGGTCGACGCGCAGTTCGCGGTACATGCGCTCCACGGGGTAGGTGCGGTCGTAGCCCCGGCCGCCGAAGATCTGCAGACAGCGGTCGGCGACCCGGCCGGCGGCCTCGCTGGCGGCGAGCTTGGCGGTGGAGGCCTTGGCGTGCAGCGTCTTGCGGTCGGTGCCGGGCTGGTCGGCCTCCCAGGCGACCTGGTGGGTGTAGGCGCGGTTGACGGCGATGTCCACGGCGCAGTCGGCGAGCATGCCCTGGATCAGCTGGTACGAGGCGATGGGCGCCCCGAACTGCTCGCGCTCCACGGCCCAGTCCCGGGCGAGTTGGAGAGCACGCTCGGCCGCGCCGACCGTGCGGGCCGCGATCATCAGGCGTTCGTCGGTGAACCACTCCTTGGTCAGCTCGTAGCCGTTGCCGACGCCGCCGAGCACGTCCTCGTCGGCCACGAAGACGTCGGTGAAGGTGAACTCGGGGTGCCCGTTGACGGCGGAGTGCATGAAGTGCGGGACGCGGGTCATCTCGACGCCGGGCGCGGCCCGGTCCACGAAGAACAGCGTGGGCTGGCGCTCGACTCCGGCGTCCGCCTGCACCAGCAGGAAGTCGGCGATGTCGCCGCAGGTGACGAACCACTTCTCGCCGTTGAGCACCCAGCCGCCGTCGGTGCGGTCGGCAGTGGAGGTGCCGGAGGACGGGTCGGATCCCGCGCCCGGCTCGGTCACCGCGAACGCGTCGAACTTCTCCGCGCGGATCACCGGCAGCAGGTACTTCTCGCGCTGCCGCTCGTCGCCGTAGGCCAGGACGTTGGCGGGCCGCCAGGGGATGTCCCACAGGCAGTTGGTGACCTTGCCGAACTCCTCCTCGACGATGACCTGGTCGAGCAGGCTGAGCCCGGCGCCGCCCCACTCGGCGGGCATGTTGATGGCGTAGACACCGGCGTCCATGGCGGCCCGGGTCAGTTCGGTCACGAGCTGCTGCGGCAGGGGTCCGCCGGCCTGCTCGGACTGGTCCTCGTAGCGCATGAGCAGCCGTGCGTACTCGGCGGCGCGACGCTTCAGGTCGGTCTGCTCGGGGGTGTAACGCAGGTCCATGGGGGCCTCTTCCAGTGGGGTCAGGCGAGTACGGCGCGGGAGTCGAGGGCGAGCACGCCGTCGGGGCGTACGAGCAGGGGGTTGACCTCGATCTCGGCGATCTCCGGGTGGGCGGCGGCGAACGCCGTGATCGTCTCGACGGCCTTCGCGGCGGCGACGACGTCGACGGGGGGCTTGCCGCGTACCCCGTCGAGCAGGGCGGCGGTGCGCAGTCCGCGCAGCAGGGTCTCGGCCCGGTCGGCGGACACGGGGGCGAGGGTGAAGGCGACGTCGTGCAGAGCCTCCGCCAGCACACCGCCCAAGCCCACCATGGCGACAGGGCCGAAGCGCGGGTCCTGGTTGACGCCCACGATCAGCTCGATGCCGTCGGTCAGATCGGCCATGGCCTCCACGGAGTAGGAGGAGGCACCGAGCCGGGCATGCATCTCGCGGAAGGCGGCGAGCAGTTCGCCGGACCCGGCCAGGCCGAGTGCCACTCCCCCGGCGTCGGACTTGTGCAGGAGGTGGAGCGCCTTGAGGACGTACGGTCCCCCGAACTCCTCGGCGACGGCCAGGAGTCCGGCCTCGTCGTGGACCTCACGGGCGGCGGGGAAGGCGAGCCCGGCTTCCTCCAGGGCTCTGCGGGTCTCCAGGTAGCCGCTCTCGCGCAGCGGGGACGCCGGCCGGGGCAGCGGTGTGACCCCGGTGCGCCGGCCGACGGGAGCCGTGGCGGCGAGGGCGCGGGCCGCGTCCTCGGTGGCGGCGAAGACCGGTATGCCGGCGGCGGCGAGCGTGCGGCAGCTCGGGGACTCGGGGTACATCGACTGCACCACGAGGGGCTTGGCGGTGGCGCGCTGCCGGGCGGCGATGAGGCGGGCGGCGTCCTGTTCCCCGGCCGCGAGCGCCGCACCGCCACCGCCGAGACCGCCGCCGGCGGCCGCGTAGCCGCCGAAGTAGCCGGTCATCAGCACGGCGTCGACCTCTTCGGCCGCCAGGAGGGCATCGACGGTCCCAGCGTACGAACCGGGGTCCTGCTCGCCCATCCCTGCGAGGTCCACCGGGTTGGCGACGGCCGACTGTGCCCAGAGGCCCTCCCGCAGTTGCCGCCTGGTCGGCTCCCGGAGTTCGGGCACGGCCAGCCCGGCCGCCTCGACGGCGTCGGCGGCGACGACGCCGTGCCCGCCGCCGTCCGTGAGCACGGCGACCCGGCGCCCCGAAGCCCGGCGACCGCCGCTCGACGCGGCCAGAGCGACGGTGAGTTCGCGCGGGGTGGCGACCAGTTCCACACCGGCGTCCCGGCAGGCCGCGGTCACGACATCGGCCGAGGTGGTGAGGGCGCCGGTGTGCGACTGCGCGCTGCGCGCGGAGGCGTCTCCTCGTCCGGCGGTGAGCAGCACGACGGGCTTCCCGGCCTCTGCCGCCGCCTCGGCGAAGGCGCGTCCGTCGCCGAAGTCCTCGGCGTAGACCGCGATGGCCTGGGTGCCCTCGTGCAGGGCACAGTCGGCGAGCAGATCGACGAGGGTGACATCGGCCTGGTTGCCGAGCGACACGAACCGGGAGAAGCCGAGGCCGTGCGGGCGGAAGCGGAGCTGGAGTTCGAGGGCGAGGTTGCCACTCTGGCTGAGCAGCGCGACGCCGCCGGGCGTGAAGGTGTCGGAGGCCAGGAAGAGGTCGGTGGTGTTGTCGGCGATCCCCAGGCAGTTGGGCCCGACCATCACGGCACCGGCGGCACGGACACGCTCTGCGACGGCCTGCTGCCGTGTCCGCCCCGCCTCGCCCGTCTCGGCGAACCCGGCGGTGATCGCGACGATCGCCCGGGCCCCGCACCGCAGGGCCTCGTCGACGGCGTCCTCGAAACCTGCGGCGGGCACGGAGACCACCGCCAGGTCGACGGGTTCGCCGATGGCGCTCAGGCTGGGGGCGACGGTGCGGCCGAGCACCGTGCCGCCGCGGCGGTTGACCATGTGCACGGGGCGCCGGCCGTTGGCACGGACGGCCTGGGCGGCGATGGCGTGGCCGTACTTGGCCGGGTCGTCGCTGGCTCCGACGACGGCGACGGAGACGGGGTCGAAGAGAGCGGAGAGGTCGCGTCCCATGTCACTTCTCCAGCCGCAGCGCGGAGTTGGGGCAGGCGGCGACGGCGGCCTCGGCGGCCTCTTCGTCGCCGTCCGGCACCTCGGCCGGGCGGACCTGCGCATAGCCCCACTCGTCGAGCTCGATCAGTTCGGGTGCGGGTTCCTGGCAGAGGCCGTAGCCATGGCAGCGGGTGGAGTCCAGCAGGAGTTTCATGGCGGGTCCTTTCGGAGCGGCGGGGGCCGGGGGACGTTGGGGGGGGAGCGGGGTGTGGCTCAGGGCACCGGCACGGTGAAGCGGCGCCCGTCCTCGGGTGCGGCGCCTGCGCAGGCGGGGCAGCCGGGGAGGTGGTGGGTGTCGATCCGGTCCGGGAAGTGGGTGAGGAGGGTGCCCGCGATCCGGGCGGCCGCGTCGAGCAGCCCACAGGCCCCGCGGCCCGGCAGTTGCTCCGACCAGCGGCGCAGCTTGCCGACCGCGTCGTGGTCGGCCTCGCCGTGTGCGACGGCCGCGAGGGTCCTGGCCAGCGCCCCCGTACCGGACACGCACACCCCGCACTGCCGGGTGCTCTGTGCCGCGAGATAGGCGACGGCCTCGACGGCCACCGCCACCGGGCAGTCCTCCGGACCGGGGAAGTACAGCGCTCCGCACCCGAGCGCACCGCCGGCCGCGCGCAGCTGGTCCTGGTCGAGCGGCAGGTCCGTCCAGCCCTCGCCGTACAGACCGCCGAACAGGCCGCCCAGCAGCACCGCTTCCGCCGTGCCGTACCCGCAGAGGTCGGCGAGGACCTTCAGATGCGTACCGGCGGGCACCTCGACGAGCGCCGCGTCGGCGGCACCCGAGAGGGTCACCAGATGGGCACCGGCGACGAGGTCCGTGGCGTCGGGCCGCGCGTGGATCATCGCGATACGGGCCAGGGTCTCCACGTTGGCGACGAGGGTGGGCGCGCCCCCGACCCCGCTTTCGAACGGGCGCGGTGGTTTCGCGGTCGGCAGGGCAGGACCGCCGTCGATCCGTCGTACGACCGCCGTCTCCTCCCCCGCGACGTAGGTGTGCTCCGTCCGTACGACGTCCAGGGGCAGGTCGGCAGGACGCTCGGCGAGCGCGCGCCGGACGGCCTGCTCGGCCAGGTCGTCGGAGAGGTACACACAGCCGCGTCCGGCCCGGGTGACGGCGGCGGTCAGCCGCAGTCCGTCCAGGACCGCATGCGGCCGGTGGCGCAGCAGCCAGCGGTCCTTGACGGAGCCGGGCTCGCCCTCTTCGCCATTGGCGACGACGACGTGCGGGCCCGGTGCGTCCCGGACGGCACGGAGCTTGACGGCGGCGGGGAAACCGGCGCCGCCGCGGCCGCGCAGCCCCGCGGTGGCGATCAGGTCGAGCAACCGGTCGGGGTCGGGCAGCGGCGCGTAGCCGCCGTCGGCGAGATACCGGGAGAGGTCCTCGGAGCCTGCGGGCGACGGGACGAGGATGCCTTCGGGGAGGAGGGAGATCACGTCGGTCACAGGGTGCTCCCGAGCTCGGAGTGTCCCAGGGGTGCGCGAGACCTCAGCCGGACCAACGCCCGCTCCAGTTCCCGCCGCTGTCCGGCGGTGTGCTCGTAGCCGGCGCCGGGCAGGCCGATCAGCATGCGGTGGTGGTCGAGGACGACCTCCCCGGCCAGCAGCGCCGCCTCTGGGTCGGCGGTGCGGGATTCCGCCGCCTCGACGACCAGATCCGTGACTTCGCGCAGGTAGCGCAGCCAGCCGCGCTGTGTGCCGCGCAGCACCAGCCGCTCGACCCGCTGTCGCTCGGCGGCGACGAGGGGCGACGGCGGGCGGCCGTCCGCCCGGGCCCGCAGGGCGGCCACCGCGCTGGGCAGCTCCTGTTCGGGCTCAGGCGTGAGGCCGAGCCAAACCAGACTTCGGCGAGCGCTCATGCGTGCCTCCGGGGTCGCGCCGCCTCCGGGTGGGCCGGAGACGGGGGTGGCGCGGCGATGACGTGAGTGGGGATGCTCCGGCGCCGTGGCGAGAAGGGCGGGGGAGCTGTACGGGGCGGGGTGTGCCTGGGCATCCGTCGTCGGATCCCGGCCAGCCGCCTGTCACGAGACTAACTAACCAATTAGTCAGCTCACAAGTCTTGACTTGTTCCCGTGACGGTCCCAGTCTGACTAACCAATCAGTCAGCCGAACGTGGCAGCTCCTGGCGCCGCACCGGCCACAGCCTCACCGCCCATCGCCGCCGCAGCGGCGCGGAGGAGGACCCCATGCACCCCTCGACCACCCGGGCAGAGACCGTCACCTCTCCCCCGCCGGAGTCGCCGCTCGAGCACCCCGGGGAAGCGCTGCCCGCCCGCTACTACACCGATCCGGCCATCGCGCGGGCCGAGACCGACCGGATCTTCGCCAAGTCCTGGCAGCTCGTCTGCCACGAGTCCGACCTGCCGGGGCCGGGCGCCCGGCTCGCCGCCACCGCCGCCGGACGGGAAGTGCTGGTCGTCCGGACCGAGGACGGCGGCCTCGCGGCCCACTTCAATGTCTGCCGGCATCGTGGTACCCGCCTGGTGTCCGCCCCCGAGCCGTCGGGCAAGGCGATCCGCTGCCCGTACCACGGCTGGACCTACAAACTGGACGGACGGTTGGTCGGCGCCCCCGAGGCCCGCCGGATCCCCTGCCTGGACAAGCCGAAGCTGGGCCTGCATCCGGTCAATGTCGAGTCCTTCCTCGGCTTCGTCTTCGTCAACCTCGACCTGGAGGCGACGCCGCTCTCCGAGTCCTGCGCCGGGCTCGCCGAGGCCGTCGGGCGCTACGCGGGGCCCGGTCTCGTGCCCGTCGGCAAGCACCGCATCCACGATCTGACCGGGGGCGAGGAGCAGAACGCCAACTGGAAGGTGATCGTCGACAACTATCTGGAGGGCTACCACGTCCCCGTGGCCCACCCCTCGCTCATGCGACTGCTCGACTACCAGGCGTACACGGTGGACGTGCGGGAGAACTACGTCCTGTTCGAGTCCCCGCTGCGCGACAAGCCGTCCTCGAACTGGACCGAGCGGCTCTACCAGCGGCTGGCGACCCCCATGCCGGGGCTGGCCGAGGCCGACCGGCGGGTATGGCGGTACGCCGTGATCTATCCCAACACGCTCATCGACTTCTACCCTGACCACGTGCTCGCGTGGACCGCCCTGCCCACCGCCCAGGACCGGGCGGCGATCCCCGGGGCCTTCTACACCAAGCTCGGCGAGGACGTCCGCACCCGGCTGGCCCGGCGGCTCAACATCCACATCGGCTGGGTCACCAACGACGAGGACGCCGAGCTGGTGGAACGGGTGCAGGCCGGGATGCGCACCCCCGGTTTCGAACCGGGTCCGCTGTCGCAGCGCGAGGCCGCGGTCGGCTGGTTCGCCCGCCGGGTCCGGGAGGACCTGGAGGGAATCACCGAGTGAAGCCCTTCGGAGCAGCGAGCTCACCGCATCCGCGCGACGCCGCCGTCCGGCTCCCGTCGTCCTTATCGCGCGCCCTCTGACCTGCGCGTACGCACCTCCCCAGACCGGTCTTCACTGCGGAATCAGGGCCTGAAGTGAGCCGACCAGCCGGTCCCGCCCTGGAGTTGTGCCGTTCCTCGACGGAGAGGACGCTTCATGTCCCCCGAGGCAATACCGCCGTCCCGCCGTGCCGTGCTGCGGGCGGGCGCCTGCGGCCTGCTGGGCGCCGCGGCCGGCGGCTGCGGGTTCATGCCCGCGAAGAAACCCGACGCCGACCGGCTCGCCCCGGTCGAGCCGCGCGTCGACGGAGACCTCGTCTACTTCAACTGGGCCGACTACGTCGACCCGGCCGTGTTCAAGGGCTTCGAGAAGGAGTACGGCGTCAAGGTCATCCAGTCGAACTTCGACTCGATGGAAGGCATGGTCGCCAAGCTCAACGCCGGCAACCGCTACGACATCGTCTTCCCCTCGGCCAAATGGGCCCAGCGCCTGGTCCGCGGCGGTCGGCTGCGCCGTATCGACCACTCTCACCTCACCAACTCCCGGGCTGTGTTCGGCTCGTACAGCTACTTCGCCGACCCCTGGTACGACCCGGGCTCCGCGCACACGATCCCCTTCACGACGTACAAGACCGGTATCGGCTGGCGTCGCGACCGGATCGGCGAACTCGCCGACAGCTGGCGAGACCTGTGGAGCGACCGGGCCAAGGGGAAGGTCTTCCTGCTGGACGACCGCGACGAGGTCCTCGGCATGGGCGCCCTCGCGCTCGGCCTCGACGTCAGTTCGGGTGACACCGGCGCCCTCGACCGGATCACCTCGCTGCTGGGCACCCTGCGTCCGCGGCTGCGCGGCTTCTCCAGCGACAGCTACAACAACCTCCTCAACGGCAACGCGCTGATCCAGCAGGCGTGGAGCGGCGACATGGCCGCCATGCTCAACCAGGCCGAGGACCCGTCCGTGTTCGGCTTCCAGGCCCCCAAGGAGGGCACGCCGATCAACTCCGACTGCTACGCCATTCCCTGGAACGCGGCCCACCCCGGCACCGCGATGCTGTTCATCGACTACATGCTGCGGCCGGAGAACGTGAAGCGGAACATCGAGTACATCGGCTACCCGATGCCGGTCGCGGGCGCCGAGAAGGTCTACGCCGACCTGGTCGAGCCCTTCCCCGAGTGCCTCGTCACCGAGGCGGACCTGAAGGCCGACCTGTTCTTCCGCAACGGCGGCCGCGCGGCGGAGGACGCCCGCGACACCGCCTGGACCCATGTGAAGGCGGGCTGAGACATGGCACTGCTCCGCCCCTCCTCCCGCGCCCGCCGCCGGGATACCGACGGCACCCGCGTCTGGACCTGGCTCATGCTGCCCGGCACGCTCTGGATGACCGGCTTCCTGGTCGCCTCACTGGTCCTGGTCGGCGTCCTGGCGGTCGGCACCACCGACGAGCTGGGCAACCCGCGCTTCGGCTTCGACCTGTCCGGCGTGCGCGCCCTCGCGGACCCCGCCTACACCGAGGTCCTGGCCCGCTCCCTCGGCTACGCCCTGCTGACCTGTCTGATCTGTCTGCTGATCGCCTATCCGGTGGCGTACACCATCGCCCTGCACGGCGGGCGGTACAAGCACGCGCTGATCGCCGCGATCGTGGTGCCGTTCTTCGCCAACTACCTGGTGCGGATGTACGGCTGGTCCGTGGTCCTCTCCGACGACGGGCCCGTACTGCGCACTCTGCGCGCGGTGGGGCTCGCCGACGTCGGCACGAAGATCCTCCACAGCGGCTTCGGCGTGGTCGCGGGGCTCGTCTACGGCTTCGCCGTCTTCATGATCATCCCGCTGTACGCGGCCCTGGAACGGCTGGACGTCTCCCTCATCGAGGCCGGCCGCGATCTGTACGGCGGCCCGGTCCGCACCTTCTTCTTCGTCACCCTGCCCGCCACCCGGCAGGGCGCGGCGGCCGGGCTCGTCCTGGTCTTCCTGCCCGCGATGGGCGACTTCGTCAGCGCACAGCTCATGGGAGGCCCGGACCAGATCATGATCGGCAACCTCATCCAGGACAAGTTCTTCCAGGGCCAGAACTGGCCGCTCGGCTCCGCCCTCACCATGCTGCTGATGCTGGTCCTGCTGATCGGGATGCTCGGCTATCTGCGGCGGACCCGCAAGGACGAGGCGGAGGCACGCCGATGACCCTGCTCCGGCTCCCCTCCCCCACCGCCCCGGCGCGTCCGGCTGCCCGGACCCCTGCGCGGCGCGGCCGGGCCCACCGCAGGCCCCGCGTCCTCATCGCGGTCACCGGGCTGTTCTTCGCGCTGCTCTATCTGCCCATCGCCGTGGTGGCGCTGTTCTCCTTCAACTCCCAGAAGTCGCTGACGGTGTTCGACGGGTTCAGCCTGCGCTGGTACCGCGCCTTCGCCCACGACGAGGTCCTCCTCGCCTCCCTGGGCACCAGCCTGCGGATCTCCCTGGTGGCGATGGCAGGTTCGCTGCTCCTCGGGGTGGCGCTCGCGCTCGGCCTGGTCCGGTGCCGCACCCGGCTGGGCTCGCTGGCCGGCCTGGTCATGCTGGTGCCGCTGATCACGCCGGAGATCGTCACGGGCGTGGCGTCGATGCTGCTGTTCAAGGGACTGGGCGTGCCGCTGTCCACCGGCACGGTGATGCTCGCCGAGATCACCTTCTCCATCTCGTACGTCACGGTCGTCCTCCGCTCACGGGTCGCCGCGCTGAACCCGGAGGTGGAGGAGGCCGCGATGGACCTCGGGGCCACCCGGTGGCAGGCGGTCCGGCTGGTGACACTGCCGGCGCTGCTGCCCGCCGTGCTGGCAAGTGCCGTACTGATCTTCGCGCTCGTCTTCGACGACTTCGTGCTCGCCTACTTCACCACCGGCGTCGACCCGCAGCCGCTGTCGGTGCGGATCTACTCGGCGATCCGTTTCGGCGTGCAGCCCACCATCAACGCGGTCGGCACCCTGATGCTCGCGGGATCCATCGCCCTGATCGCCCTGGCCCTGTTCATCCCGCGCCTCTTCGGCCGCCGCGGCGGCCTCGACCTCTTCTCCGGGAAGTGACCCATGGACGCGACCCCCGCCGTCCGGCTCGACGGTGTCTCCAAGCAGTTCGCCGACTCCTACGCCGTCCACCAGCTCGATCTCGACATCGAGGCCGGCCATTTCTTCTCCCTGCTGGGCCCGTCCGGCTGCGGCAAGACCACGACACTGCGCATGATCGGCGGGTTCAGCGACCCCACCGAGGGAGCGGTGCTCCTCGGCGGCGAGGACGTGACGGCGCTGCCGCCGAACAAGCGCAACGTCAACACGGTCTTCCAGAGCTACGCCCTCTTCGACCATCTGAGCATCGCCGACAACGTGGGCTTCGGCCTCAAGCGCAAGGGCGTCGCCAAGGCGGAGATCCGGCAGCGGGTCGGCGAGATGCTGGAGCTGATCCAGCTCGCCGGGCTGGCCGACCGCAAGCCCGGCACGCTCTCCGGCGGTCAGCGGCAGCGTGTCGCGCTGGCCCGCGCGCTGGTCAACCGTCCGGCCGTCCTGCTCCTCGACGAGCCGCTGGCCGCCCTCGATCTGAAGCTGCGCCGGCAGATGCAGGTGGAGCTGAAGCAGATCCAGCGCGAGGTCGGCATCACCTTCGTCTTCGTCACCCACGACCAGGACGAGGCGCTGACCATGTCCGACCGGATCGCCGTGATGAACGAGGGCCGCATCGAGCAGTGCGGCACGCCCGAGGACATCTACGAGCACCCCGCCACCGGCTTCATCGCCTCCTTCATGGGGACCTCCAACCTGATGACGGGCACCTACCGGGGCGGTGAAGTGTCGCTGGAGAAGGGCCCCGCCCTGCCCGTCGGCCCCCGCTCCGAGATCGCGGACGGCACCACCGTCAGCGTGACCGTGCGCCCCGAGAAGATCTGGCTGTCGGACTTCGAGCCCGGCATGTCGATGCTGAGCGGTGTCGTCCGCGAGACCGTCTACAGCGGCCCGACCACGACCTATCTGATCGAACTCGCCCCGGGCGTCACGCTGTCGGTGCTGGAGCAGAACACGGACCGTGCGCGCATGGAGGACCGCTGGTGCGGCGGCGAGACGGTGGAGTTCGGCTGGCGGCCCGAGCACTGCCTGGTCCTGGCCTGAACGCCCCGACATCTCTGACGAAAGCGAACCCATGCATCACGACGTGATCGTGCTGGGCGCCGGGTTGGCGGGGCTCTCCGCCGCCCGGGACCTGGCCGCCGCCGGCACCGACGTGCTCGTCCTGGAGGCCCGAGACCGGATCGGCGGCCGGGTCGAGCAGACCCGCACCCCCGACGGCCGTACCGTCCAGCTGGGCGGTGAGGTCGTCGGCCACGGGCACACCGCCTATCTCCGGCTCGCCGAGGAACTCGGCCTGAAGCTGGTTCCCAGCTATGTGGCCGAGCCCGGCCTCATGACCCGGGCCACTGCGGAGGGCAGCTCGGCCGGTGATCCGCCGCACTGGTTCGGCCCCGGCGACCCGGCCCTGCACGAGCGCCTGAGCGCCGAGTTCACCGGCCTGGCCGCCACCGTCGACCCGGACGACCCGTGGTCGCATCCGGACGCGTCCGCCCTAGACCGGCTGTCGGTGGCCGACTGGCTGCGCTCCCGGCAGGCCACGCCCGCCGTGGTACGCCTGTGGGACATCGGCCAACTCGCCCTGGCCGGCGGCTCCTACGAGCGGATCTCCCTGCTGTCCGCACTGCGCAAGAGCGCGGCGGTCCCCGGATCGGGCACGGGCGACTACGACTACGAGGACTGGGAGGGACTACGACTGGCCGACGGCTCGGCGACGCTCGCCGAGGTCATGGGCCGGGAACTCGGTCCGCGCATCCGGCTCGGCTCCCCCGTCGCCGCGCTGGACATCCGCCCGGACCGTTGCGCCGTACGCCTGGCCACGGGCGAGGTCCTCACCGCGACGGCCGTGGTGAGCGCCCTCCCGGTGGGCCCGCTGCGGTCCGTCGCGATCACCGGGGTCGGCGAGGCCAGGATCGCCTCCCTGCACCGCCAACGCCACGCGACGGCCGCGAAGTTCGCCGCCGTCTACGACCGTCCCTTCTGGCGGGATGCCGATCTGAACGGCCTCTCCGAAGCCGAGGGAGTGCTGGGCAGCACCTGGCCGCAGAACGAGGGCGTTCTGTCGGCCCTGATCCCGCCCGAGCGCTACGGCGTCCTGCTCGGCACCCCGCCGCAGCGACGCACCCCCGAGTTGCTCGCCGAGATGGCCGGCCTGTTCGGCGACGAGGCGCTCCGCCCGACCGCGTGCCATCTGCGGCTGTGGGGCACCGACCCGTGGACCCAGGGCTATGTCACCCAGTGGCCGCCGGGCGAGGTCATGGCGGTCGGCCCGCTGCACGGCACGCATGAACCGCCGTTCTACGTCTGCGGCTCCGACCAGTGGGTCGCGGGATACATGGAGGGCGCCGTCCGCACGGGCCGCGCCGCCGCCGAGGAGGCACTGCGCCGTGGCTGACACCTCTGACCTCGCGCAGGTCCTCAACCACATCGGCGGCGAGGAGGTACCGGCGGCCTCCGGCGCCACCCTGCGGCTGATCGACCCGGCCACCGGGCTCCCGCACGGCACGGCCCCGCTCGCCGGCCCCGAGGACGTGGACGCGGCCTGCCGGGCGGCCGAGGAGGCCTTTCACGGCTGGGCGGTGACGACTCCGGCACAGCGGCAGGCCGCGCTGCTGCGGATCGCCGACGCGCTGGAGCGGGAGGCCGGAGCGGTGGCGAGCGCCGAGGTGGACGACACGGGCAAACCGCGCGCCTTGTTCCTGGGTGACGAACTGCCCGCGATCGTGGACGTGTTGCGGTACTTCGCCGGAGCCGCCCGCAACTTGCCGGGCGCGGCGGCCGCCGAGTACACACCGGGCCGTACCTCCGTGCTGCGCCGCGAGCCGGTCGGCGTCTGTGCCCAGATCACCCCGTGGAACTATCCGCTGATGATGGCCGTATGGAAGGTCGCCCCGGCGCTGGCCGCCGGCAACACGGTCGTCCTGAAACCGTCCGACACCACACCGTCCTCGGCGGTGCTCCTGGCCCGGCTCGCCGCCGAGCACCTGCCGCCCGGCGTGCTCAACGTCGTGTGCGGCGACCGCGACACCGGGCGGTCCCTCGTCGCCCACCCCGACGTGCGGCTGGTGGCCGTCACCGGCAGTGTCCGCGCGGGGCAGGAGATCGCCGCCGCTGCGGCCGGCGACCTCAAGCGGCTGCACCTGGAACTCGGCGGCAACGCGCCGGTGCTGATCCACGCGGACGCCGATCTCGACGACGCGGTGGAACAGCTGTCGTCGCTGTCCTTCTACAACGCGGGGCAGGACTGCACGGCCGCGACCAGGATCCTGGTCGACCGGCGGATCCACGACGGCTTCCTCGCCCGCTTCGCCGAACGGGCCGCCGGCCGACGGCCCGGAGCACCGGACGACGAGCGGGCCGCGTTCGGCCCGCTCGCCAACGCGGCCCAACTCACCCATGTGCGGTGCCTGTTGGACAGGCTTCCGGATCACGCCGAGATCGTCACCGGCGGCTCGGCCCTGCCCCGCCCCGGCTACTTCCACCAGGCCACGGTGGTCGCCGGGGCGCGGCAGGAGGACGAGATCGTACGGAACGAGGTGTTCGGCCCGGTCGTCACCGTCCAGCCCTTCACCGACGAGTCCGAGGCCTTCCGCCTGGCCAACGGCGTGCCCCAGGGGCTCGCGGCGAGCGTCTGGACCCGCGACCACGACCGGGCCATGCGGGCGAGTCGCGCGCTGCGGACCGGCATCGTCTGGGTCAACACCCATGGCACGACGGTGTCGGAGATGCCCCACGGCGGCGTACGCCACTCCGGGTACGGCAGCGACCTGTCGCTCACCGGTCTGCTCGACTACACGCAGGTCAAGCACGTGATGCTGTGAGGGGCGTCAATCGCGCAGCCACGGTGCGAGCATCCCGCCCCGCTTCAGGGATCCGAGGACCATCGACACATCCACGGACGCCGCCGCGTCCAGCCACGGGGAGCGCGTCACGAAGTCGTGGAGGGCGGCCTCGTCCGGGAAGGCGGTCAGCGCGAGCAGTTGGCGTTCGCCGGTGACGAAGCTGACGTACCGGACGTGCGGGGACTCGGCGAGCGCCGCCGCCACCCTGTCGACGCCGGCCGGGACGGCACGCACCCACAGCACGGCCTCCACCGGCAGTCCGAGCAGCACCGGTTCGATCACGGCCCGGACGCGGACGCGCCCCTCCCGGCGCAGGGCGCCCAGCCGGCGTCGGGCGGTGGCCTCGGACACCCCGGACACCCGGGCCAGTTCGTCGTAGGTGCACCGCCCGTCCTCGGCCAGGGTGTTCACCAACAGGCGGTCGGCTGTCCGCCTTCTTCGCGTTCGTGCTGGTCATCGGGCTGCTGTACGGGGCGGCCCTGAGCTCGGTCGCCTCGCTCGCGCTGACGACGCTGTTCCCCGGGCTGCCGCTGAGGCCGCCGGCCGTGGTGATCGCGCTGGCGTCGGCCGGGCTCGTGTACGTGGGCCGGTACGCGCTGTTCGAGCGGGTGATGATCGGGTTCATGCTGGCCAAGTTCGTCGGCATGGTCGTACTGGCCGTGGCCACGCTCGTCACCTTGGACGACCCGTCCGCTCTGGTGTCCTCGCCGCGGCCGCGGCTGCCGGCGGGCGATGTGGTCACCGTGCTGGCCCTGGTCGGCGGGGTGGGCGGCACGGCCGGGGTGGCCTCGTACAGCTACTGGCTGCGGGAGAAGGGCTGGCAGCACCGGAGCTGGCTGCCCGTCATGCGGGCCGATTCGGCGGTGAGCTACGGGGTCACGTTCCTGTTCGTGGTGTGCACCTCGATCGTGGGCACCGGCCTGCTGTCCGGCAGCGGCCGGACGATCACCGGCAACGACGGGCTGACCGCGCTGGCCGAACCGCTCGGCGCGGACCTCGGGTGGGTGGCACGGGTGCTGTTCCTGGGCACCCTCTTCCTCGTGACCCTGAGTGCCCTGGTCGGCGGCTTCAACGCCCTGTGCTATCTGCTGGCCGATTCGCTGCGCACCCTGCGCGGGGTGCCGGACGCCGAGGCCGAACGGCACATGGGCCAGCGCAGCCGTCCGTTCCGCCTGTTCGTGCTGTACTGCGCGGTCGCGTCCGTGGCGGTGACCTTCATGGGCCGGCCGGTCCCGCAGGTGCTCGCCTACGCGGCCGTGGGCTCGCTCGTCCTGCCGCTGCTGTCCGGGGCACTGCTGGTGCTCCTCAACCGGCGTGGCCTGCGTCAGCCGTACCGCAGCAACACCGTCTCGAACGTGCTGCTGTCGAGCTCCTTCGCCCTGTTCGGGGTGCTCGCCGTAGTCCAGATCAAGGAAACCCCGGGAGGACTGTGAACCCCGCCGACCTGTGCTTCACCACCGCGACCGACCTCGCCGCCGCCCTGCGCCGGCGTGAGGTGTCCGCGCGTGAGGTCGTCACCGCCCACCTCGAACGCGTCGACCGGGTCAATCCGTCGGTGAACGCGATCGTCACGCTCGTCGCCGACCGGGCGCTCCAGGAGGCGGCCGAGGCGGACGAGCGACTTGCCTCGGGGGCGGAGGCCGGACCTCTGCACGGGCTGCCCGTCGCGCACAAGGACCTCCACGACACGGCGGGCATCCGCACGACGTACGGCTCCCCCCTCTTCGCCGACCACGTCCCCACCCGGGACCATCTGGTCGTCGAACGCCTCAAGGGTGCCGGGGCCATCACGCTCGGCAAGACCAACGTGCCCGAACTCGGCATGGGTTCCCACACCGTCAACCCCGTCTTCGGCGCGACCCGCAATCCCTACGACCTGTCGCGCAGCGCGGGCGGCAGCAGCGGCGGCGCCGGGGCCGCCCTGGCCTGCGGCATGCTGCCGATCGCCGACGGCAGCGACACCGGCGGCTCCCTGCGCAACCCGGCGTCCTTCAACAACGTGGTCGGGCTGCGGCCCTCCCCCGGCCGGGTCCCTTCCTGGCCCGACAAGGCGCCCTGGGGGCAGCTGTCGGTGAAGGGCCCCATGGCACGGACGGTGCAGGACGTCGCGCTGCTGCTGTCCGTCCTCGCCGGACCGGACCCGCGCAGCCCGCTCGCCCTCGACACACCGGGGTCCGCCTTCGCCGGCCCGCTCGACGGCGACATCCGTGGCTTGCGGGTCGCATGGTCGCCCGACCTCGGCGGGAGCGTGCCCGTCGACCCGGAGGTCCGGGACGTGGTGCGGGGCGCGGTGGAGGTGTTCGGCGCGCTGGGCTGCGAGGTCGAGGAGGTCTGCCCCGACCTGTCCGGTGCCGACGAGGCCTTTCTCGTCCAGCGCGCCTGGCAGATGGAGCTCGCCTACGGTCCCCTGCTGGACGAGCACCGGCACCGCATGGCCCCGGACGTCGTGTGGAACATCGAGGAGGGCCGCAAGCTCACGGGGCCGGACCTGGGCCGCGCCCAGCTGCTGCAGGCCGCGCTCTTCCACCGGGTGCGCGAGTTCTTCGCGTCGTACGACGTCCTGCTGCTGCCGGTCAGCCAGGTCGCGCCCTTCGACGTCGGTCTCTCCTACCCCGCGTCCGTGGACGGCACCGGCATGGAGACGTATCTGGACTGGATGCGCTCGGCCTACCTGATCACGATGACCGGCTGCCCGGCCCTGTCCGTCCCGGCCGGCTTCACCCCGGCCGGACTGCCGGTCGGACTCCAGGTGGTGGGGCCGCACCGGGGGGACACGGCCGTACTGAGGGCGGGTCACGCCTTCGAGCAGGCGACACGGGTGGGGGAACGGCGTCCCCCCTCAGCTGCGAGCTGTTGACCGAGAGTCGAGCGGGACGCCTGTGTGGTGCTCCAGGGCTTGGATGAGGCGGGCCTGGAACTCCTCGTCCTGCGCGGCGGGGTGGGGTGTCTGTAGCTGCTGGTGGTACCAGTAGCCGCCGGTGCTCGGGGTCACGTCGGGGTGCGTGGCGAGCCGGACCTGGGTCTGATGGCCGGCGGTCAGGTCGTCCGGGGCGCCGCGACCGCCCATGCGGGTAGGGACCCACCCCGGGTCGACCGCGTGGCTGGACGTTCCTTCCCAGCGGGACGCGAAGGCGAGCGCGAGGGCGGTGACCCACAGCTTGGTGTCGTCGTAGGAAGCGGTGCCGGAGGTCAGCCGTCGCAGGTAGGTGGAGCCGGTCCGGTGCATGGAGCTGCTGAGGTAGACGAGCCTGGCCGGCTTCTCCATCAGGGCCGTCAGCAGGTAGGGCGCGACGGTGTTGACGGTGACGTCCTCCGGGCGGTTCATGACGCCGGCGTTGTGGATGACGGCGTCGAAACGGCCGAACCCGGAGGCCTGCCGGGCGACACCGTGGATCTCGTCCGGCTCGGCGAGGTCCCCGGTGATGACGCCCTTCCACCGGGCCGTGTCGCCGTCACCCACCTCGGTGAGACGGGCCGGGTTGCGGACGTGGATGACCACGTCGTGCCCGTCATCGGCCAGCGCGTTCGCCGTGTCGTGCCCGAGTCCGGCAGCCGCGCCGGTCACCAGGACCAGTGCCATGTCGGCCAACTCCCTTGTGTCTGTGGGCCGATCCGGTCCGGAGATCAGCCGCTCTCGTCCGGGGCCGCAGCGGTGGGACCCCCGGGGCCGGCGCGGAGCATGGCCTTGTAGAGGGCGTCGTGCTCGGGCGAGTCGGGCAGGGGCCGCAGGCGGGGGCCTCCAGGGACTGGATCAGCAGGCCGACGACGCGGCGCCAGGCATCGGGGGCGGCCTCGCCGGTGGCGTTGACGACACCGGCGTTGGCCATGTGGATCAGCACCAGGTCCGAGGGGTCGAAGTCCTCGCGCAGCCGGCCGGTGGCCTTGGCACGGCCGATGAGGTCGACCATGGAGGCGTACGCCTCGTCGCGGCGCCGCTCCAGCGCCTTGGCGGTGGGGAAGGTCATGGTCAGGACGTCGGCGAAGCCGCAGTCGGCGGCCTGCATCACGCAGGCCGTCTCGATGTAGCCGACGAAACCGTTCCAGGGTCCGGGTCCTCCAGGGCGACCGCCACCGCGTCCGCGTAGGCGTCCATGCGATCGGCGAAGACGGCGGCGACCAGCTCCTCCTTCGTCGGGAAGCGCCGGAACATCGTGGCGATCCCCACCCCCGCCTCACGGGCCACGGACGCCATGGAGGCGTTCAGGCCGTCCCGCGCGAACACCAGGCGCGCGGCGGCGATGATCCGCTCCCGGTTGCGCTCGGCGTCGCTGCGCAGCGGCTGTACGGCGGGGCCATCAGATGGGGGGCCATCGGATTGCTGGGCGCGGCGGGTCATACCGGCCAGTCTAACTACCGGCATGACCTATCCATTTCTAGGCGGGCAGCACGGCCGGAGCGTCCGGCACGGGCGCCTGCCCGGTGAGGTTCTCCGGGCGCAGGATCGTTTCCAGCTCCTCGGCGGTGAGCAGACCCGCTTCCGCGGCCAGTTCCTTGATGCCGCGGCCCGTGGCGAGGGCCTGGCCCGCCAGCGTGGTGGCGGCGGCGTAGCCGATGTGCGGGGCGAGGGCGGTCACGAGGCCGATGGAGCGGTGGACCGTGCCGCGGAGGTGTTCGCGGTTGGCGGTGATGCCCGGGACGCAGCGGACGGCGAGCGTGTCGCAGGCGGCGCGCAGCTGGGTCAGGGAGCGCAGCAGGCTGTAGGCGATGACGGGTTCGAACGCGTTGAGCTGGAGCTGTCCGGCCTCGGCGGCCATGGTGACGGTCAGGTCGTTGCCGATGACCTCGAAGGCGACCTGGTTGACGACCTCGGGGATCACCGGGTTGACCTTGCCGGGCATGATGGACGAACCGGCCTGCACCGGCGGCAGGTTGATCTCGCCGAGCCCGGCCGTGGGGCCGGAGGACATCAGCCGCAGATCGTTGCACGTCTTGGAGAGCTTCACCGCGACGCGCTTGAGGACGCCGGAGAGCTGGACGAAGGCACCGCAGTCCTGGGTGGCTTCGATGAAGTCGCCCGCGGGCCGGACGGGTTCGCCGCTGATGTCGGCGAGATACGCGCAGGCGAGTTCGGCGTAGCGGGGGTGGCCGTTGATGCCGGTGCCGATCGCGGTGCCGCCGAGGTGGGACTCCAGCAGCAGGGTGGCGGCCTCGGTGAGCCGCTGGCGGTCCTCCTCGATCATGACGGCGTAGGTGGTGAACTCCTGACCCAGCGTCATGGGGACCGCGTCCTGGAGCTGGGTGCGGCCCATCTTCAGTACATCGCCGAAGTCCGTCGCCTTGTCGGTGAAGGCCGTGGCGAGCGCCCCCAGGGAGTCGCCGAGGCGGCGCAGTGAGGCGACCAGGGCCAGACGTACGGCGGTGGGGTAGACGTCGTTGGTGCTCTGCCCGAGGTTGACGTGGTCGAGCGGGTGGATCACGTCGTAGCAGCCGCGCGGGTGGCCGAGGATCTCCAGGGCCCGGTTGGCGATGACCTCGTTCGCGTTCATGTTCGTCGACGTGCCGGCCCCGCCCTGGACAGGGTCGACGACGAACTGGTCGACGAGCCGCCCGGATCCGATCTCCTGGCACGCGCCGATGATCGCCCCGGCGATATCCGGCGGCAGCAGGCCGAGATCACGGTTGGCCTGCGCGGCGGCCTGTTTGACGGCGGCCAGTGCGGCGATCAGGTCGGGGAACCGGGCGATGGTCGATCCGGTGATCGCGAAGTTCTCCACGGCCCGCACGGTGTGCACGCCGTAGTAGTCGTCGGCGGGGACCTCCTTGTCTCCCACCAGGTCGTGCTCGATGCGTGTGCTCCGCGCCATCTGATGCTCCTCGTCCTTGCGGACCCCTTGACAGGCCCCCGCTTCCGGGCCCAGTGTTACCCGCCAAAACGCAGAACGCAATATATTGCATATGGCAGGAGGCCCCATGGACACCGCTCACCCCCGTCCCACCAGCACAGACACCCCACCGACCCGGCGCACAGGGTTCTGGCGGCGCTGTCTGAAGATGCCGATCGGCATCCAGTCGATCATCGCCGTCGGGCTCGGAGCCCTCATCGGAACCCTCACCCCGTCGGCCGGGGAGCAGATGAAGATCCTCGGGGAGGTGTTCCTGAACCTGGTGCAGGTCGTGGTCCTGCCGCTGGTCTTCCCGCTCATCGTGCTGGGCATCGCCCGCATGGAGTCGGTCAAGAAGGTCGGCCGGATCGCCGGCAAGGCCATCCTCTACTTCGAGATCGTCACGACCGTCATCCTGCTGATCGCGGTCGGCCTCGCGAAGTTCACGGGCATCGGCAAGGGCGCCCCCGTCCAGGGGGCCGACGCCGAGGACCTGGACGGCATGAGCCAGGGCATCGACTTCCACGAACTGGTCCTGCACGCCTTCCCGAAGAACATCTTCGCCGCGTTCGGCGAGGGCAATCTGCTCGGCGCGATCGTCTTCGCCCTGCTCGTGGGCGTCGCCATGGCCGCGATCGGGGAGAAGTCCGAGCCCTTCGCCGCCGTCCTGGAGTCCGTCGCCTCGGTGATGTTCAAGGTCGTCGGCTACGTCATCCGCATCGCACCCCTGGGCGTCCTCGGCTTCATCTCCTACGACGTCGCCCACTACGGCTTCGGCAACCTGCGCAGTCTGCTGGGCTTCATCGCCGTGGTCTACGCGGGCCTGGCCATCGTCATCGGCGTGCTGTTCCCGCTGATCGCCGCGTTCTACCGCATCCGCTACGTCGCGCTGATGAAGTCGATCGCCGGGCTGGCCGGGATCGCCTTCGTCACCCGCAGCTCCGAATCGGTGCTGGCCCCGCTGATGGGCAAGCTCGAGGCGTTCGGCCTCAGCCGGTCGACGACCTCGTTCGTCGTTCCGCTCGGCTACTCCTTCAACACCGACGGCTCGGTCCTCTACCAGGCCGCCGCCCTGGTCTTCCTCGCCAACGCCTACGGCGCCGACACCTCGCTGCCCGCCCTGCTCCTCATGGTCGGCGTGCTGGTGATCCTCTCCAAGGGCATGGCCGGTGTCGCCTCCGCCTCCATCGTCGTGCTCATCGCCGCCGGCAACTCCATCGGCCTGCCCGCCGAAGGCGTCGCGCTGCTCCTCGGCGTCGACTTCATCGTCGACATGGCCCGCACCGGCGTGAACGTCATCGGCAACTCACTCGCCGCCGCCGTCGTCGACAGCTCCGAGAAACGGCGCGAGGCCAAGCGCGGCGCCGACGACCTCCCCCGCACCCCGGCCGGGACCGGGGCCACGGCCCTCCAGAAGGAACCCGTCCAGTGACCGCCTCCCCCTCGGAGATCATCGGCATCCTCGGCGGCATGGGCCCGGCCGCCACCGCCGACTTCTACGCCAAGCTGGTGTCGATGACGCCGGGCAGCAGCGACCAGGACCACCTCAGGACGGTCATCTGGTCCGACCCCACCATCCCCGACCGCACCGCGGCCCTGATCGGCGACGGCCCCGACCCGACTCCCTGGCTCCTGCACGGCGGGCGCGTCCTGCGCGAGGCGGGCGCCACCCTCATCGCCATCCCCTGCAACACCGCCCACGCGTTCGTCCCCCGCATCGCCGGCCATGTGGGCCTGCCCATCGTCCACATGATCGGCGAGGTCGCACGGCACCTGACCGCCCTGCGGCCCCCTGTGCACACCGCCGGGCTGCTCGCCACGACCGGAACCGTCCGTGCGGGCCTCTACCAGGAGTGGCTGGACCGCTTCGGAA
Organism: Streptomyces sp. NPDC057099; assembly: GCF_042671245.1. Lineage (NCBI taxonomy): Bacteria > Bacillati > Actinomycetota > Actinomycetes > Kitasatosporales > Streptomycetaceae > Streptomyces > Streptomyces sp. NPDC057099. The sequence goes on along the minus strand of NZ_JBHUTX010000009.1, from coordinate 207,795 downwards.
TCAGCCTCGCGCTGCCCGGCCCCGACAGCCAGCGGGACGAGGTCATGGCCGCCATCCACGCGGTGAAGGCCGGCCGGCGGGACGCCACGGCCACCGCACCGCTGGCGCGTGCCGCGCGCGGACTCACGGACCGGGGAGCGCAAGTGATCATCGCGGGCTGCACGGAGATCCCTCTCGGGCTGTCCGCCGCGACGGTCGAGGTCCCTCTGATCGATCCGGCCGCCGTCCTGGCGCAGGCCCTGGTCCGGCGGATGCGCGCGGCCTGAGGACGAAGGCGGGTGAGCGGGGATGCCGAGCGGCGACCGATGTACTGTACGCAATATGTCACTCGACAGCCCTGTCTCCCGCCGTCTCCTCAGCGACGAGGTCTTCCACCGACTGCGCGACTCCATCGTGCGCGGCGAACTCGCTCCGGGGGAAAAGGTCAAGGACGGCGAACTCGCCGAGCGTCTCGGTCTCAGCCGCACCCCGGTGCGCGAGGCGCTCGCCCGGCTCGCCGACATCGGTCTGGTCGAGGCCAAGCCCGGCGTCTACACCCGGATCACCACCCTCAACCGCCGCGACGTCGCGAAGACCCTCGCCGTCCTGCGCTCCCTCGACCAGCTCGCCATCGAGACGGCCGTGCCGGTGATGACCGAGCAGGAACGGCAGCACATGCGCCAGGCCAACCGGGACTTCGAACGGGCCGTCGCCGCCAACGACACCGACGCCGCCCTCGCCGCCGACGACCGCTTCCACGCCGTCCCCATCGCGGCGGCGGACAACCCCGTCCTCAGCCGGATCGTCGAGCAGCTCCACCCGCAGATCCACCGCATCCTCTACCGCAAGTTCTCCACGCTCCTCGGCGGCCGCAACACCATCGAGCACCACGACCAGCTCATCGACGTCTGCGCGGGAGGCGACGCCCGCGCCGCCGCCGAACTCTCCGGACAGCACTGGTCGGAGCTCGGCGGCCACATCAACCAGCTCTTCGACACCAATCAGTTCACGGAAGCCGCGCCCGCCTGACGGAGCGGCTGCCGCCGTGGATGTCGTGTCCAGCCTCCCGGGTCAGCGGACGGTCGTGCCGTCGGGCCGGTCGAGCAGGCCGAGTTCGTCCTGTGTCGGCAGGCCTTCCCAGTCGCCCCGGGTGGCGACGGCGAAGGCCGCGGTGGTGACGGCCCGGTGCAGCCGGGCGGGGATGTCCGCGCCGTCGAGGAGTCCGGACAGGTATCCGGCCACGAAGGCGTCGCCCGCGCCGACCAGATCGACGGCGTCGACCCGGCGCGCGGCCTGGTCGGTCGCTCCTTCGGCGGTGAAGCCGGTCGCGCCGTGGGCGCCGCGTTTGACGACCACCTCGCCGACCCCCGCGGACAGGAGGCTGTGCACGGCCTCCGACTCGCCCGCGTCGGGCCGTTCCAGCACCAGCGGCAACTCGTCCTCGGAGGCTATGAGCAGGTCGGTGTCGTGCCCAGCCTGTATCTGCTGAAGCAGCCGGACGCCGAGCGCCTCACGGAGTTCATCCGCGGCGGCGGCCATCTGCTGGTGTCGTTCTTCTCCGGCATCGTCGACGACTGCGACCGGGTGCACCTGGGCGGGTACCCCGCGCCGCTGCGCGAGGTACTGGGCCTGCGGGTCGAGGAGTTCTGGCCGCTGGCGGAGCGGGAGACGGTGGACGTCCGGCACTCGGACGGCACGGTGAGCCGCGCCGACCTCTGGTCGGAGGTCGTCGTGCCCGAAGGGGCGCGGACGGTGGCCGAGTTCGGCTCCGGGCCGCTGGCAGGGCAGCCGGCCGTCACCCGTCACGCCTTCGGCGAGGGAAGCGCCTGGTACGTCGCGACCCGACTCGCGCCGGAGGCCATGCGGGCCCTGACGGAGGACGTGTGCCGGACGGCATCCGTCGGGCCCGTGATTCCCGGGCTTCCCGAGCACGTCCAGGCGACCGTGCGCGAAGGCGACGGCGGACGGTTCGTCTTCCTGCTGAACCACGGCCGGGAAGCGGCGGAGATCAGGCTCCCGGAGCCGATGACCGATGCCCTGGGCCGAGGGGCCGCTCCCGCCGACCGCCTCACGCTGCCGCCGGCCGGAGTGGCCGTACTGGTCGAGCCGTAGACGACCGGACTCCAGACAGGGGACGTACATGAACAGCTCACCGCCCTCGCGGAGGTCTGTGCTCGGATGGGGTGCCGGGGCACTCTCCGCGCTCCCGGCGCTCACCGCCTGCGGCCAGACCGTCGGAGCCGCCCGCACGACCCGGCAGGAACCCGCACGCCCCGGCCGGCCGGTGAAGCTGGTCTTCTGGACGTGGGTGCCGATGCGCAAGACGGTCGACCTGTGGAACCGGACGCACCCCGGCATCCAGGTCGAGTTGCAGAACATCCCCGCCAACACCCAGGGCGGCTACCAGAAGATGCACTCCTCGCTGGCCGCCGGGAACCCGCCGGACCTGGCGCAGGTCGAGTACCACGAGCTGCCCGGCTTCATGCTGGTCAACGGCCTGACGGACCTGAGCGCGTACGGTGCCGACGAGCTGCGCGACAGCTATGTGCCGTGGCAGTGGAACCAGGGTGTCTTCGGGGGGCGTGTGCGTACCATCCCGCAGGCGTCGGGGCCGATGGGGCTCTTCTACCGCCGGGACCTGTTCGAGAAGTGGGGCATCCAGGCGCCCGGCACCTGGGCCGAGTTCGAGCGGGCCGCCCGCGTGGTCAAGGAGCGCGGCGGCGGTGCCCGGCTGTGCACGTTCGCGCCCAACCAGCCCACCTGGTTCGCCGCGATGTGCTGGCAGCGGGGTGCGCGGTGGGTGCGCACCGTGGGCGACACCTGGGTCGTCGACATGAACGGCGGTCTGTCGCGCGAGGTCGCCGACTACTGGGAGCTGGAACAACTACTTCCTGCCGCTGGTGATGCTCTCCGACGACCGGAAGTACCCCATCACACTGGGCCTGACGACCTGGCAGGCGGCGGCCGAGCGCAATCCCGAGCTCTACCAGCTCACGGTCGGCGGGGCGTTCCTTTCGGTCCTCCCGCTGGCCGCCGCGATGCTCGTCCTGCAGCGCTACTGGCGGTCGGGGCTGACCCAGGGCAGCGTCAAGGGCTGAGATTCCTCGCCGTACGCGATCACCTTTCGCTCCTTTTGCACATGTATCTCCCGTCTGAAAGCATCGGTATATACGGCTTGCTGAGAAGCACGCGTCTCGGACACCACCGCCCCGATCAGGACAGGCCAGGAGGCGGATCATGGCCACGGCGGAACTCGCTTCCGAACGAGAGTCGGACTATCTGTCGCAACTGACGATGGCCGCAGCCCGCTACGGGAACCGCACCGAGCAGCGTGAAAGAAACCAGTCCGTCCTCGAGACGCGTGGCGTGCTGTACGCGGACACGCCCGAGCGGATCGAGAAGCGGCTGGCGCGTCTCGGCGCCGACTGGGCCATGGCGCGGGCGATCGAGCGGACACCGACGGAACCAGCGAGCGGCGCGGGGAGCACCCTGGGCCTGCCGCCGGAGAGCTTCACCAGTGAGGCGCTGGGGCTGGAGCGCCTCATCGGGCGCAACAACCTCACCCCGGTCGCGTTCCTCGAGGAGGGTGTCCAGGTCTCGCGCTCGGTCGGCCGGATCACCATCAGCGGGCCGGGCGGCGGACACGGCACCGGCTTCATGGTCTCCCCCTCCCTGCTGCTCACCAACAACCATGTCCTGGGCGACGCGCAGGAGGCCGGCCGCAGCAAGGTCGCCTTCGCCTTCCAGGACGGCGCCGACGGCAACCCGCTCGTACCGGCGGTCTTCTCGCTGGAGCCGCTCCGGTGCTTCGTCACCGACCGGGCGCTGGACTACACCCTGGTCGCGGTGGCCCCACGCGGCGCGCAGGGCGAGGCGCTTTCGTCGTTCGGCCGGCTGGTCCTCAGTGAGGCCCAAGGCAAGGCCGTCATCGGGGAGTTCGTCAACATCATCCAGCACCCGCGAGGCGAGCCCAAGCAGATCGCGCTGCGCGAGAACCAGATCGTCGACGTGCTGGAGCGGTTCCTGCACTACGAGTCCGACACCCGTGAGGGGTCCTCGGGTTCTCCGGTCTTCAACGACCAGTGGGAAGTCGTGGCGCTGCATCACTCGGCCGTTCCGAAGACCGATGCCGAGGGCCGGCCGCTGAGCGTCGACGGCACGGTGTGGCGGCCGGAGATGGGCGAGCAGCAGCTGGCGTGGCGGGCCAACGAGGGGGTGCGGATCAGCCGGGTGCTGCGGTCCCTGCACGAGGCAGCGCTGACCGGTGAGGCGGCAGAACTGCGGGACGAGGTGTCCACCACGGGGCTGGACCCGTCTCCCGAGAAGAACGCGCCGCCGATGCCGTCCTCCGCCGGCAGGCCCGCTCTGGCGGGCGCCGACGGTTCACAGGACGGGGCCCCGTCTCACGCGGCCGCCGGTTCCGCTCAGCTCGTCCTCCCGCTGCGGATCACCCTCGACTTCGGCACCTCCTCGGCTCCCTCGGCCACCCTCTCGGCTCCGCTGCCCGCACGCGCACCGACACCACAGCCCTCTTCGGACGGGCAGCCGGATGTCGTCTCGGCGGTCGGGAAGGATGTCGACGCGGCCCTGACCCATCACCGGCTCTCCCGGGAACGTCCCTACTACGACCGGTCCGCGGACGCCGCCGCACGCGCCGCGTACTACGCGAACGTCCGCACCGACGACGGCGACGCGCTGCGCCGCGCGCTGACGACGCTGCTGGCCGAGACCCATGAGCCCAAGCCCAGGTACAAGCCGATGCGGCTGGTCTACCCGTGGGTCGACCTGCACAAGGACGGACGGCTGCGCAGCATCTACTCCGGCCAGGGCTTCTCCGCCGAGGAGGTCATACGGGCCGACGCGGCCGTGGAGGAGGCCCGGCTGGCCCGCGAGCAGGAGCTGCTGCTGCGGGAGCGGACGGCGGGACCGGCGGAATTCGCGGCCGAGTTCCGCGCGCTGGAAGCGTCCCTGCCGTTCAACTGCGAGCACGTGGTGCCGCAGTCGTGGTTCCACGAGAAGGAGCCCATGCGGGGCGACCTGCATCATCTGTTCACGTGCGAGTCCGGCTGCAACAGCTACCGCAACAACTTCCCGTACTTCGACTTCCCCGACTTCCAGGAGACCGTCCGGGACGCGTGCGGGAAGCGCGAGAGCGTGGGATTCGAGCCGGAGAAGTGCAGGGGCGTGGTCGCCCGTGCCACCCTGTACTTCCTGTTGCGCTATCCGGGCCAGATCGGCGACGTCGCGCAGGAGTTCCCCGAAGACCGGCTGCCCGTCCTGCTGCGGTGGCACGAGAACGAGGCGGTCACCGAGTACGAACTGCACCGCAACGCGGCCATCGCGGAGCTACAGGGCAACCGGAATCCGCTGATCGACCATCCCGAGTGGGCCCGCGCGATCGACTTCTCCGGGGTCTGGCCCTGAGCCGGGCGTCGACTCGCGCCGGACAGCGGCCTACTCGGCCTCGCCCTGGTGTTCGGCCCAGACATAGCTTTCGGGGAGCAGGTCGGTGATACGGACGGTTCGGACGCGGTCGTCCTGGCCGACGATGACCTTGAGGGCGGGAAAGTAGTCGAGAAGGACCTGACGGCACCGTCCGCACGGAGGGACGACCCCCCGGTCGCGGTCTCCCACGGCGACGATCGTGTCCAGTTCGTAGACTCCCTGGGAGGCTGCCGCGCCGATGAGGGTCAGCTCGGCGCAGGGGCCTCCGGTGAAGTGGTAGACGTTCACCGCCGTGACGATCCGCCCGTCCTGAGCGCGGGCCGCGGCCGCCATGGTGTGCTGGTCGCCCCGGCACCGAGTGCGGGCGACGTGAGCCGCCGCCTCGATGAGGTCGTGGTCGACGTGGTGCGTCTGCGTGGTCATCGTCTCTGCTTTCGTGAGGTCCGCTTCCGCGATGGATCCTCACGAGTGTCGGTGATAGGCCTTGTTGGCGATGCGCCAGCCCTCGTCGGCGCGGACCAACAGGAAGATGTCGGTGAACAGGTCGGCGCCGTGCCGCAGCGTCATGGTGGCGGTCGCGACCGTGCCGTGGACGTCGACGGCGTCGATACGACGGGAGCGGGCGGGTTCGTCCGGGGCCGGCCGGCCCGGGAAGAGAGCGCAGTATTCGTCCAGGCGCCATGAGACGAACGCCCCGTCCCGGATTCCCTCGATGTGCGCGGAGGGCAGGAACGCCTCGCGAAAGTGGGAGGGGTCACCGGTGGCGTGCCCGCGCAGGTAGGCGCGCAGCGGTGCGAGCACGGCGTCCGCCACGGCGGGGACCGTGGCGGCGACGGCGATGTCGGCCTCGGGGTCGGCAGGCGTGTCGGCCAGACCGGCCGCGCTGCGCAGCGGGGTGTTGGACGCGGCGGCCAGCAGCGCCATGTCCTTGGCGAGCGCGCCGATCGTGAATTCGGCCGTGCCGGCGGCCGATTCGCCGGCGAGGAAGGGCCTCTTGGCGGTCACGAGTCCGCCGAGCCGGCCGAGTTCGAGGACGTCCAGCACTTGGGCGCGGGGCAGGCCGAGGGCGTCGGCCTGCCGCAGCGAGTCGCGCAGCGCGAGGACGGCTCCGGCGAGGCTGTTGTTGGCGATCAGCTTGAGCGCGGCGGCGGTGGAGGCGTCGTCGACGCGTCGCACGGTGCCCAGCGCTCCCAGAACCGGCCCGACGCGGTCCAGCGCGGCGTGGTCACCGGCGGCGAGGATCCGCAGGGAGCCCGCGACGGCAGCCGGTACGGATCCGAGCACGGGCGCGTGGACGTAGGAGGGGCCGAGGCGCCGGGCCAGCTCCGACGCTTCGGCGGGGGCGACGGTGCCGGTGTTCAGCACGATCGTGTCCGTGCGCAGCACGTCACGGACCTTGTCGAGGACCTCATGGCAGGCCGGGCCGTCGAACAACGAGAGAAGCACGAGGCCGGCCTTCGCCACGGCCTCGTTCGGATCGGCGGTCGTCTCGACGGTGCCTGCCGTGCGCCCTGAGCGGGTCCAGCCGACGACGTCCCAGCCCTGGGTGGTCAGACGGGTCGCCATCGCGTGGCCCATGCGTCCCAGGCCGAGGACGGCGATCGTGTGTGGTGTGGTCATGCGCGCCAGAATTGTGCACCGCTCCGACTGCGACAAGCGCATATATCGCATCCCTGCCCTGCGGAACTCGCATACCGGCTGGGCATACTGGCGCCATGGAGCTGACGGTGTGGCGAACGTTCGTGACCGTGTGCCGCCTGGGGTCGCTGTCGGCGGCGGCCGCCGAGCTCAACCACACGCAGTCGGCCGTCTCCCGGCAGATCGCCGGACTGGAGCGGCAGCTCGGCGTGCCGCTGATGGAACGCCATGCGCGCGGTGTCCGTCCGACACCCGCCGGCGAGGTGTTCCGGCGCCACGCGCTGACCACACTGAACGAGGCCGACCGCGCCGTTAGCGCCGCGCGAGACGCCCATGACGGGGCGTTCAACCGGCCGCTGGCCGTCGGTGCTACGCCTTCTCTGGCCACGGGGATCGTGCCCGAAGCGGTCCGGGCGCTGCTGCGGGAGACCGGATCCGTCCGGTGGAGTCTGCTCCCCGCCCTGAGCCCGGAACTGCACCACCGCGTGCTCGACGGCGATCTCGACATCGCCGTCGTCACCGACGCACCGCCTGGGCTGCCCCAGGACCCGCGGGTCGATCGACGGTTCCTCGGGCTGGACGACATGGTCGTCGCACTGCCCGTCGACCATCCGCAGGCCGGTCGCGGCCGGGTGCGCATCCACGCCCTGGCCGACCAGACCTGGGCCGAGGACAACGACGGCTCGGCGGCGCTCCTGCGCCAGCACGCCGCCCGCGCCGGATTCAGCGCCCGCATCGATCTCGTCGCGGCCGATCTGCCCGGCAAGCTGGCCCTGGTCGCGACCGGTCACGCCATCGCGCTCATACCCGGCGTGCTGACGCGCGCCCTGCGGACCGACGTCACCACGGTGGACCTCGTCGACCCCCCGGCCCGAGGCGTCTACACGATCACCCCACGCCGCGACCCGCACCCCTGCGCGGCGCCCCTGCTCGACCACCTCGCCACAGCGTTCACCTCTCTCTGAGCACGCCGAGGGGCGACCGGTCCAGCGTGGACACCGCGCCCTTCGGAGGGTTCATCGCCGTCATCTGACGGCACCAGCCCGATGACGACGCCCTGCCCCAGTCGGTCGATTCGGGCAGGCCCCGGGCCTCACCTCGTCGGATCCGCCACCGGATACGGCACGAAGGTGCTGCTGTTCTGGTCGATCCGCAGGGCGCGGCCCAGGGGCGGTACCGCGCGTTGGGGGCATTCGAGGCGTTCGCAGACGCGGCAGCCCATGCCGATGGGAGTGGCGGCCGAGGCGTTGGCGAGGTCGAGGCCGTCGGAGTAGACGACCCGGTGGGCGTGGCGGATCTCGCAGCCGAGGCCGACGGCGAAGGTCTTGCCGGGTTCGCCCCAGCCGCCGCGGTGCCGGGTGACCGCCCTGGCCGTCCACAAGTACCGCTGCCCGTCGGGCATTTCGGCGATCTGGACATGGATGCGGCCGGGGGCGGCGAACGCCTCGTAGACGTTCCACAGCGGGCAGGTGCCCCCGGCCCGGGAGAAGTGGAACCCCGTTGCCGACTGCCGCTTGGACATGTTCCCGGCCCGGTCCACGCGGACGAACGAGAAGGGCACACCGCGCAGCCGGGGCCGTTGCAGGGTGCTCAGCCGGTGGCAGACCGTCTCGTAGCCGAGGCCGTAGCGGTCGGTGAGGCGTTCGATGTCGTAGCGGAACTCCTCGGCCGCCGTGTGGAAGGCGGTGTACGGGAGGATCAGGGCGGCGGCGAAGTAGTTGGCGATGCCGATCCGGGCCAGGGCGTGGGGCGGGGAAGCGGCGGGGAAGTCCTCGGCGGCTTGGCGGCCGAGTTCGTCGCCGTATTCGAGCAGGGCGAGCTGGATGGCCATTCGGAACGCCCGCTGTCCCGGGCGGAGTCGGGCCGACAGATGGAGGGTGCGGGCCGCGTCGTCGTAGTGGTGCAGCCGGTCGCCGGTCGTGGCGGCGAGGCGGACGCCGTGGCCGTCGGCGAGTCGGGCGGTGAGGGCCCTGACGACCTCGCCGGGCCGGATCCCGATCTCCCCGGCGAGGTGTTCGGCCGCGAGGTCGGTCTCGTGCAGGTAGTTCTGGCGGCGGTAGAAGAAGTCCCGGATCTCCTCGTGGGGTGAGGACGCCACGCCCTGGCCGCCGGCGCGGCCGTCCGCGGCTCCGACGAGCCGCTCGGACAACCGCTGGTTGCGGCGGCCGAGGTCGAGCAGGACCTGGGCGACCTCGGGCATGCGGGAGGCCAGTTCGGCGAGGTCGCTCGGGGACACCCGGGCCTCGGCGATCTCGCCCGACAGCGTCTCGCGCAGATCCGCCAGCAGCCGGCTGGTGTCGCGCTCGGAGAAGAAGCCCGGGTCGACGCCGAAGGCCTCGGTCAGCTTCAGCAGGACCGGGACGGTGAGCGGCCGGGAGTCGTGCTCCATCTGGTTCAGATAGCTGGGCGAGATCGCCAGCACACGGGCCAGCTCCGCCTGGCTCATCCGGCGTTCCTCGCGCAGCCGCCGCAGCCGCGGGCCCGCGTAGATCTTGCTCACCCTGCTCCAACCTCCCCTGAGACGTCCGTCAGCGTACGCGACAGAGAGCCGTGGCAACCCTTCGCAAACTTGGCAAATGCAGCCGCGAAGATTCGCAGAAGTTGGCAGACGTCCACCCTTGATGGCACTGAGTGCCACTGCGAGAGTCTGAGTGCGGCCCGCCGGACCTCCGGCAGCGCAGACCCTGCACCGGGCACGATTCATGCCCTGACGTCGGAGATCCCGGCAGCAGACAGCGCTTCCAGGCAAGCACTGCTCAGCTCCGCCCCACGGCAGGCAGGCGGGCCGCACTCCAGTAAGAGACACACAGTGCCACTCCGCACAGCGACGCGGTGGGGATTGGCACCCCTATACATACCGAGGAGACGGTGACAGTCATGGCAGAGGCGAGGACACAGGCGGCCGAGGAACTCGCGCGGCGCTGGGCCACCGATCCCCGGTGGCAGGGCATCGAGCGCACCTACACCGCCGAGGACGTGGTGCGGCTCTCCGGCAGTGTCCGTGAGGAGCAGACCCTGGCCCGGCGCGGCGCCGAGCGGCTGTGGCGCCAGCTGCACGAGCTCGACTACGTCCACGCGCTGGGCGCCCTCACCGGCGGTCAGGCCGTGCAGCAGGTCAAGGCCGGGCTCCAGGCCATCTACCTCTCCGGCTGGCAGGTCGCGGCCGACGCCAACCAGGCCGGCCACACCTACCCCGACCAGAGCCTGTACCCGGCCAACTCCGTGCCCCAGGTGGTGCGCCGGATCAACAACGCGCTGCTGCGCGCCGACCAGATCGCCACCGCCGAGGGCGCCGGCGACACGACCGACTGGCTCGCCCCGATCGTCGCCGACGCGGAGGCCGGGTTCGGCGGTCCGCTGAACGCCTTCGAGCTGACCAAGGCGATGATCGCGGCGGGCGCGGCCGGCATCCACTACGAGGACCAGCTCGCCTCGGAGAAGAAGTGCGGTCACCTCGGCGGCAAGGTCCTGGTGCCGACCTCCCAGCACATCCGCACCCTGAACGCGGCCCGGCTCGCCGCCGACCTCGCCGACACGCCCACGGTGATCATCGCCCGCACCGACGCGCTCGCCGCGAACCTGCTCACCAGCGATGTGGACGAGCGCGACGCCGAGTTCGTGACCCGTGAGCGCACGGCGGAGGGCTTCTACCGGGTCCGCAACGGCATGGCGCCGGTCATCGCCCGCGGCCTGGCCTACGCCCCCTACGCCGACCTCATCTGGGTCGAGACCGGCACCCCGGACCTCGCCCAGGCCCGTGAGTTCGCCGAGGCCCTCCACGCCCAGTACCCGGACAAGATGCTGGCGTACAACTGCTCGCCGTCCTTCAACTGGAAGGCCGCGCTGGACGACGACCAGATCGCCAAGTTCCAGCGCGAACTGGGCGCCATGGGCTACAAGTTCCAGTTCATCACCCTGGCCGGCTTCCACTCCCTCAACCACGGCATGTTCGACCTCGCCCGCGGCTACGCCGAGCACGGCATGACCGCCTATGTCGACCTGCAGGAGCGGGAGTTCGCCGCGCAGGCGCAGGGCTTCACCGCCGTCAAGCACCAGCGCGAGGTCGGCACCGGCTACTTCGACCTGGTCTCCACCGCCGTCAACCCCACCTCCTCCACGACCGCGCTCTCCGGTTCCACGGAGGAGGAGCAGTTCCACTAGGCCGTCCCCGAGGACGCCGTCCGGTCCGCCCCGGCCGAGCGGGGGTCGTACCACCGTCCCGGTACGGCCCCCGCTCTCCTCCCTCCCTCAGGAGCATCCATGTCCACCAGCGCACTGACCCACCACGTCCGCGTCCTCGCGGCTCCGGGCGACCGGCACGACGAGATCCTCACGCCCGCCGCCCTCGACTTCGTCGGCCACCTGGCCGCGGCGTTCGGCGAGCGCCGGCAGTCGCTGCTGACGGAGCGCCGCCGGCAGGCCCTGCGCCTGGCGAGCGGCTCCCCGCTCGAGTTCCCCCTGGTCACCTCCGCCGTCCGCGCGGACCGGTCCTGGCGCGTCGCGCCGCCGGCGCCCGGCCTGACCGACCGGCGGGTGGAGATCACCGGCCCGCCCGAGCGCCGTACGACCGTCAACGCCCTGAACTCCGGTGCCAAGGTCTGGCTTGCGGACTTCGAGGACGCCACCTCCCCCACATGGGACAACATCGTCGGCGGCCAGCTCAATCTGCTCGACGCCATCGAGCGCCGGATCGACTTCACCACGCCCGAGGGCAAGGAGCACCGCCTCAAGGGCCGCGAGCAGCTCGCCACCATCGTCGTCCGCCCGCGCGGCTGGCACCTCGACGAGGAGCACCTGGAGTTCGACGGCCGGCCCGTGCCCGCCGCCCTCGTGGACTTCGGGCTGTACTTCTTCCACTGCGCCCAGCGGCAGATCGACGCCGGTCACGGCCCGTACTTCTACCTGCCGAAGCTGGAGAACCGTTACGAGGCCCGCCTCTGGAACGACGTCTTCGTCCTGGCCCAGGACCTGCTCGGCATCCCCCAAGGCACCGTCCGCGCCACCGTTCTCATCGAGACGATCACCGCCGCCTTCGAGATGGAGGAGATCCTCCACGAACTGCGCGAGCACAGCGCCGGGCTGAACGCGGGCCGCTGGGACTACCTGTTCAGCCTGATCAAGACCTTCGGCCACCGCACCGACTTCCTGCTGCCCGACCGGGCCGAGGTCACCATGACCGCGCCCTTCATGCGGGCCTACACCGAGCTGCTCGTGCGCACCTGCCACCGCCGCGGTGCCCATGCGATCGGCGGCATGGCCGCCCAGATCCCCGGCAAGGACCCGGCCGCGAGGGAGGCCGCTCTCGCGAAGGTCCGCCTCGACAAGGAACGCGAGGCGGAGGACGGCTTCGACGGCTCCTGGGTCGCCCACCCCGGGCTGATCCCCGTCTGCCGGGAGGTCTTCGACGGTGCCCTCGGCGAACGTCCCCACCAGCTCGACCGCACGCGCGACGACGTGGAGGTCACACCGGCGGACCTGCTGTCGGTGCGCCGGATCAGCGGACCGCCCACATCCGAGGGCGTCCGCACCAACATCGCCGTCACACTGCGCTACTTCGCCGCCTGGCTGCGCGGACAGGGCGCCGTCGCGCTGTACGGCCTGCTGGAGGACGCGGCGACCGCCGAGATCGCCCGGGTGCAGATCTGGCAGTGGCTGCGGCACCGCGTCATCGACCGGCAGTCGGTGGTGCGACTGCTGGACGACGAGGTGGCCGCGCTGGGCGCCGAGTACCCGTGGGCACCCGTCGACGACATCCGCGCCCTCTTCGAACGGACCGCTCTGTCCGGCGAGTTGCCGCTGTTCTTCACACCGGAGGCGTACACCCGGCACCTGGTGAAGCGGACGGAGGCCGGGGCGTGAGCGGCGGGATCCGGCGCGTCGGAGTGGTCGGCGGCGGACAGATGGGCGCCGGCATCGCCGAGGTGTGCGCCCGGGCCGGCCTCGACACCACGGTCTGCGAAGTGGATGCGATAGCGGCCCGCGCCGCCCGCGAACGGGTGACGGCATCACTCGACCGGGCGGTCCGCCGCGGCAAGCTGGAGGAGCCCGCCGCCCGGGACGCGCTCGCCCGTCTGACGTTCACCGGCAGCCTGGAGGATCTCGCCGACCGGCAGTTGGTCGTCGAGGCCGTCGTGGAGAACCCCGACGCCAAGACCGAGATCTTCGCCGCCCTCGACAAGATCGCGGAGGATCCGGAGGCGGTTCTGGCCACCAACACCTCCTCCCTCCCGATCATGCGGCTCGGCATGGCGACCGGCCGCGCGGACCGGGTCGTGGGTCTGCACTTCTTCAACCCGGTCCCCGTGCTGCCGCTGGTCGAGGTCGTGACCTCCCTGCACACCTCGCCCCGCACGGTGGCCGTCGTACAGGACTTCGCGACCGAGGCGCTCGGCAAGACGGTCATCCACTCCCGGGACAGGGCCGGGTTCGTCGTCAACGCCCTGCTGATCCCGTATCTGCTCTCGGCCGTCCGCATGGCGGAGTCCGGCTTCGCCACGGCCGCCGACATCGACACCGGCATGGAACTGGGCTGCGCCCACCCGATGGGCCCGCTGAGGCTCGCGGACCTGATCGGCCTCGACACGGTCGCGTCCATCGCCGAGTCGCTCTACGACGAGTTCAGGGACCCCCTCCACGCGCCTCCCCCGCTGCTCCAGCGGATGGTGGAGGCGGGGCTGCTCGGCCGGAAGACCGGGCGGGGGTTCCACACCTACGACCAGGACTGAGGGCCTGGTACGACGCGGGCTGAGGGGCCCGCGGGGTGTCACAGGGGAGGGCGGGAAGCGCGAGTGCGGCGCTTCCCGCCCCGGCATGTCGGCGTCGGGTCAAGTCGCCGATCCCGATGCCAGCAGTCCGTTGACCACCAGCGTCGCCAGTGCCTCCGCCGTGGCCGTGAGCTGTTCCGGCGACGCGGCGTCGGGCCGGCCGAGGCGGCGGGCCAGCGGGACCTCCACCATGCCCGAGACGGGCGGGATCACCGCGAAGAACAGCACGTCCATCGGGACGGGCGCCATCCGCCCGGCCGCCACGAGCCGCTCGATGCCGGGCGCCATGCGCTGCAGGGTCGGCGCGATGTAGTGCTCGTACAGGTGGTCCAGCCGCTCGGTGTCCCGGGTGAACTCGTTGACGAAGAGCCGTCCGATCAACGGCTCGTCCACGGCGGTCAGGTAGAAGCCGGTGATGATCCGCCGCAGGGCCTCGGCGTCGTCGACCGTGTCATCCACCTGCGGCAGGCGCGCGAGCTGCGCTCCGAGCGCGTGGTCCACCACCGCCCGCCAGAAGGCCGCCTTGGAGCCGTACCGGTCGTTGATGAAGTTGTGGCTGACGCCCAGGCGGCGGGCCAGCTCGCGTGCGGAGGCATGGTCGTAGCCCAACTCGGCGAAGGCCTCCAGCCCGCGCCGCAGGATGCTCTCCTCCGCGGGGACCGCGGGAGTGTCCGCGCCGGGGCGCCCCGGCCGTCGAGCGGATTCGGCTTTTGCTCCCACGACTGCCTCCATGCGTGCGTCCTGCGCTGCTCGTGCTCTGCGCTGCTTGTGCTCCGGGCCATCCTAGGGACCCTCCACCACCTTACTTGACACCCGTCAGATTCCGATTAATCTGACAGGCGTCAGACAGTCCGCGAAGCCACTCAGCTTCCTCTGGAGTTCCGTCATGCCCAACACCTCCACCGACACGGCCACCGTGTCCTCACCGCCGTCGGCCGACGCGCCGTCGCCGCATCGCTGGTGGATCCTCGCCGTCATCGGGCTGGCCCAGCTCATGGTGGTGCTGGACAGCACGATCGTGAACATCGCGCTTCCCTCGGCCCAGAGGGATCTGGGCTTCTCCGACGGGGACCGGCAGTGGGTCGTCACCGCCTACGCGCTCGCCTTCGGCAGCCTGCTGCTGCTCGGCGGACGCATAGCCGACCTGTTCGGCCGCAAGATGACCTTCCTGGTCGGCCTGGTCGGCTTCGCCGGGGCCTCCGCGCTGGGAGGTGCCGCGGGCAGCTTCGAGGTGCTCATCGTCGCGCGTGCCGCGCAGGGCCTGTTCGGCGCCCTGCTCGCACCGGCGGCCCTGTCCCTGCTGACCACGACCTTCACCGACGCCAAGGAACGCGCCAAGGCCTTCGGCGTCTACGGCGCCATCGCCGGCGCGGGCGGCGCCATCGGCCTGCTCCTCGGCGGCTTCCTGACCGAGCACCTCGACTGGCGGTGGACCCTCTACGTCAACCTGGTCTTCGCCGCGGTCGCCCTCGTCGGCGGCGCCCTCCTGCTCCAGCGCACCACCCGCGACAAGAGCGCCCGTATCGACATCCCCGGCGCCGTCCTCGTCTCCGGCGGCCTGTTCTGCCTGGTCTACGGCTTCTCCAACGCCGAGAGCCACGACTGGAACTCCGTACAGACCTGGGGCTTCCTGGTCGCCGGCGCCGTGCTGCTCGCCGCGTTCACCTGGTGGCAGACCCGCGCCGCCCACCCCCTGCTGCCCCTGCGTGTCCTGCTCGACCGCAACCGCGGCGCCTCCTTCGTCTCCATCCTGATCACCGGCGCCGGCATGTTCGGTGTCTTCCTCTTCCTCACCTACTACCTGCAGCAGAGCCTGGGCTACACCCCCATCAAGACCGGACTGGCCTTCCTGCCGATGGTCGCGGCGCTCATGCTGTCCTCCACGCTCGCCTCCACCGTGCTGATCCCCCGCCTCGGCCCCAAGGCGGTCGTACCGCTGGGCATGGGCCTCGCCGCGGCCGGCATGGTGTGGCTGACCGGTCTCGGCCTCGGCAGCGGCTACACCACCGACATCCTGCCCCCGCTGATCGTGGCGGGACTGGGCCTCGGCCTGGTGATGGCCCCGGCCATGAGCCTGGCCACGGCCGGAGTGAAGGCCGAGGACGCCGGTGTCGCCTCCGCCGCCGTGAACACCATGCAGCAGGTCGGCGGCTCCCTCGGTACGGCCCTGCTCAACACCCTCTCCACCAGCGCCGTCACCGACTATCTGGCCGGCCGCAACCCCAAGGACCCCGCCGTCCTCGCACAGGCCGGTCTCGAGGGCTACTCCACCGCCTACTGGTGGTCGGCCGCCTTCTTCGCCGCCGGTCTGGTCATCAGCGTCATCCTCTACCGACGCGACGTACCGGCCACCGACCCCGACGCGGCGCCCGTGGTGCACATGTGAGACCCGCTCCGGTCGGTCGGGGCCGGAGAGGTCGGTCGCCGAGTGCGGTGTCGGGTCAGGAGCCGTAATAGGGATTCGCGGCGATGTACCCGATCTCGCACTCGGCGGGCGCTCCGGGTGCGCTGCGGCACAGGGTCATCGTGAGGCTTCTGATGCCGCTCGGGTCGGTGGCGGCGATGTTGTCGAAGTCGGCGGTCGTGCCGCAGCCGTCGGTGTTGTGGTGGTCGCCCAGGGCGTGGGCGGCGCCGGAGCCGGTCCGGACGGTGAGGGTGGCGTGGACGGAGCGGTCGTCGCAGGTCTGGTCGGTGACCGCCAGGGCGCCGTTGTGGAAGGAGTTCCGGTCGACCCAGGTCACCTGGACGCGGGCCCGGTCCCCCCAACTCGTGGTGATGTCACCACTGGTGGTGTCCGCCCAGCCCTGGCCGGCCGTCCCCAGCGTGAGCGCGGTCGTGGCGGCGACGACGAAACCTGCACGGCGCATGTACATGCCTCCTCCGGCGGAGCGGCCAGCCGCGCTGCCGCGTATGTCGTGTCAATCCTCGACCGCTCCGGGCAGTCCCTTCTCGCGAAGGGCCGCCAAACGCGTGAGCGGCTCGGGAGAGGAGCCGGCCGCGGGGAGCACCGCTACCCGCGTTGGTCAAGGCGTCGCCGCTCGCATCCGCTGGAGCGTCGCGCTGCCGTGCCGGACCCGGACGGCCGCTGGAACGGTCGTGGCCACACCTCGGCGTCGGTCGGCTCGGGGCGGAAGCGTGGGGGTGGTGGCCAGGAACTTCAGGACGCCGCTCGCCGGAACTCCGGCTCCGCCCGGCCGTCGGGGTGGGTCAGGCCGAGGTGGTCGCGGAGTGTGGTGCCGGTGTAGTCGTGGCGGAACACACCGCGCTCCTGGAGCAGCGGGACGACGGTGTCGGCGAAGGCGTCCAGGCCGCCCGGGGTGATGTGCGGGACCAGGATGAACCCGTCGGCGGCGTCCGCCTGGACGAAGGCGTTGATGGTCTCGGCGACGGTGGCCGGGGAGCCGATGAACGACTGGCGGCCGGTGGTCTCGATGACCAGCTCGCGGATCGACAGGTTCTCCGCCGCGGCGCGCTCGCGCCATTGCCTGGCGACGGCGACCGGGTCGCGGAACATACGGACACTGGCCCGGCCTCGGGCGATGGTGTGCTCGCCGGGGTCCGGGTCGATGTCGGGCAGCGGGCCGTCCGGGTCGTAGGCGGAGAGGTCCCGGTTCCAGACGTGTTCGAGGTACTTGATCGCGGTCTGCCCGCTGACCTGCTGCCGTCGTACCTCGTGCGCCAGGTCCCGCGCCTCGGCGTCGGTGTCGCCGAGTACGAAGGTCGCCGCGGGAAGGATCAGCAGCTGGTCGTGGGTTCGGCCGTGACGGGCCAGCCGTCCCTTGACGTCGGCGTAGAACTCGCGGCCGGCCTCCAGGGTGCTGTGCCGGCTGAAGATGGCGTCGGCGCTCGACGCGGCGAACTCACGGCCCTCGTCGGAGTCGCCCGCCTGGAAGATCACCGGGCGGCCCTGCGGGCTGCGCGGGACGTTGAAGCGGCCCGCGATGTCGAAGTGCTGTCCGCGGTGGACGAAGGCTCCGGCTTGCGCGTCCTTCAGGAAGACGCCGGACTCCCGGTCGGCGACGATCTCGTCACCGTGCCAGGAGTCGAACAGCTCGTTGGCGGTGGCGAGGAACTCCTTGGCCCTGGAGTAGCGCGCCTCCTGGGGGAGGAAGCCGCCGCGCCGGAAGTTCTCGCCGGTGAAGGCGTCCCAGGAGGTGACGACGTTCCAGGCGGCCCGTCCGGCCGACAGGTGGTCCAGGCTGGCGAACTGCCGGGCCACCTCGTAGGGCTCGTTGAAGGTGGAGTTGATGGTGCCGGTGAGACCGATGCGCTCGGTGACGGCTGCGAGGGCGGCCAGGACGGTGAAGGTGTCGGGGCGCCCCACCACGTCCAAGTCGTAGATATGGCCGCCCTG
Organism: Streptomyces sp. NPDC057099; assembly: GCF_042671245.1. Classification (NCBI taxonomy): domain Bacteria; kingdom Bacillati; phylum Actinomycetota; class Actinomycetes; order Kitasatosporales; family Streptomycetaceae; genus Streptomyces; species Streptomyces sp. NPDC057099. The sequence goes on along the minus strand of NZ_JBHUTX010000009.1, from coordinate 189,615 downwards.
TTCGCGCAGGCGCAGCCCTTCGGCGAGGAACAGGAAGTCGAACTTGGCGCGTTCGGCGGTCCGTGCGAAGTGCGCGAACGAGCTGAACTCGATGTGGCTGCCCGCCTGTGGGTCGCTCCATACGGTGGTGTTGTTGACGCCGGGGAAATGGGCCGCGAGATGGATCTGCTTCATGGTCGTACTCCTCCGGCCTCAGGCGGCGGCATGGCGGTTGGCGGGGCGGGCGAGCCCGAGCAGCCCGCGCAGGGTGTTCGCCTCGTAGGCGTGCCGGAAGGCGCCTCGGCGTTGGAGTTCGGGTACCAGGCCACGGGTGACCTGCTCCAGGTCGTGGCCGATCACTCCGGGGCGCAGCCGGAAGCCGCTCAGGCCGGCCCGGCGGCGCTCCAGCAGCAGGTCCGCCAACTGCGCGGGCGTACCGGTGAAGATCTCGGCGTCGCTGGTGTACGGGTAGGCGGCCAGGTCGTCGAGACGGGCCTTGCGGTCCGCCGCCGTCGTGGGGTCGTCGTCCAGGAACACGACCAGGTCGCCGAAGAGGTGCAGCGGCTCCTCCGCCCGGCCCGCCTCGGCCTGCGCGGCACGGATCTCGGCGACGACGGCCCGGGCCTGGTCGGTGTCGTGCGGGGTGACGTACCCGATGTCGGACGAACGGCCCACCAGTCGATACGGCTCGCTCCGGTGCGCGAGCGCGCTGACGACGGGCTGGCCCTGCGGCGGCCGGGGAGTGATGGAGGGTCCCTTGACGCTGAAGTGCCTGCCCTCGAAGTCGATGTAGTGCAGCTTGTCGCGGTCGACGAAGCGTCCGGTGGCGACGTCGCGGATCTCCGCGTCGTCCTCCCAGCTGTCCCACAGGCGGCGTACCACCTCGATGTGGTCGGCGGCCTCGTCGAAGAGGTCGGTGATCAGGTCCCGGCCGGCCTGGGTGTCCCATTCCTCGGCGCGGAGGGGTGGGAAGGTACGACGGCCGAAGTGGGCGGCCTCGTTCTGCCGTGCCGACACCTGGACGCGCAGGCCCGCGCGGCCGGCGCTGACGTAGTCCAGGGTGGCGATCGCCTTGGAGATGTGGAAGGGCTCGGTGTGGGTGGCGACCACGGTCGGCACCAGCCCTATGTGCCGGGTCAGCGGGGCGACCCGCGCGGCGACCAGTACGGCGTCCAGCCGGCCCCGCACCTGGTCGGTGCGCCCGTCCGGCCCTGTGGGGTGCGAGGACTGCGGCCCGAGCGCGTCCTCGAACGTCACGAAGTCGAGCAGGCCGCGTTCGGCCTCCGTCACGAGGCCGGCCCAGTAGCCGGCGGTGAACACGTCCTGGGGCCGGGCGCCCGGCTCACGCCATGCCGCCGGGTGCCAGCCCGTGCCGTCCAGCGCCAGGGCAAGGTGAAGAGGGGGAGGTGCGGACACGAGGAGAGTGCCTTCCAGGTCGGCCGTATGCGATCACCAGCCCTCTCGAGGAGGGCACGGAGCCCGCCATGTTCCGGTATGGCGGGCCCCATGTCGTCGCAGATTAGGCGGGGTTGGGCGGGCGAAGGTGGAGGGCGTATTGCGGTTCCATGAAACCGTTCGGGCCCTGCCGAGCGGGTCCTTCCGCGATGTGAACGGCCCAGTCGAGGATCTGGACCGCCGCCCCCGCGGCTTCCAGTCCTTGGCAATGGGCGTGGTGCCTGCGGGCGATGCCGTCGAGGTCGAGATGGCGGCCGAAGGCGGGGTGGGCGGCGAGCCGTCGGGCGTAGTTCCACAGGTGCGGATGGTCGGCGACGCGGTGGACCGCGGCGGCGTCCAGGTGCAGCCGGTGCACGGTGTCGAGCTGGACCAGGGCCACCCACAACCGCACGTCGGCGGCGGTGAGTTCCTCGCCGAGGACGAAGTCCTGGTCGGCGAGGCGCCACTCCAGTGAGCCCAGGACCCGGAGGAGGGAACTCAGGGCGGTGTGGCGCGCCGTGGCGTCTGTGTCGGCCTGCCCGGCCTGCTGTGCGGCCTCGTTGATGTGGTGGTCGCACAGACGCTCGACGGCCTCTATCTCCTCCTCCGCGCCGTGCGGGTAGAGGACGGGCCGGTCGGTGCCGTCGTCGCCGAAGCGCCGGGCCAGGTCCCGCAGGATGTGCGAGGAGTGCGTGGTGACGATCCGCCCGGTCCAGGTGTCGCTCAGCACCGGCGCGAGTGCTGGTCCGGGATGGCGGTGCGAGCTGGCCTCGTACAGGGGGCTCAGGGCGGAGTGTCCGCCGTCGGGCAGGTCGGGGAGGGCCGGCAGCAGCACGACCGGGAGGGTGTCCTCCAGGCCGAGCAGGCTGTGCGTGATGGCGATCCGCAGACAGTGGGGGCAGGACGGCGAGAGGTGGAGACGGTAGCGGCGCGGCGCGGCGTAGTAGCCGCTGTTGGCGTCGCAGCCGATCCTGCCCCGGAACGGCGGCGGTGAGGGGAGGGACGGGACGGTGGTCAGGGGTGCGGCGGGCATGTGTCTCCCTGGGTCCGGGTCCGGCTTCTGGTGCTGGGAGGTGCGGCGGGCGGGCGGCGCACCTGGGGGACGGGTGCGCGGCGGCGTCGGCGCATACCCGTGCGCGGCGGGGGTGCGGTGCCGGTGGGCGCCGCCGGTTCAGCGGCGGGGGCTCGCCGCGCTGCAGACGCGCAGGAGATCGATGTGCCGGCGGGAGGTGAGGAGCAGGGACCAGCGGCCCGCGCGCAACGCGCGGTCGGCGGGCGGCTCCAGTCGCTCCATCATTTCCTACCGATGCACTAGGGATCTCTGTTCTGGAGTGTCAGGCGGCTTTCCCGCCACGTCAAGAGGGCCCGCACGTGCCGCTGCTGCTTCCTCTCCCCCTGCCACTGCCCCGGCCCGGTTCCTCAGCCCTTCGCCAGCTCCCCGAGCAGCTTCCAGGTGCGGCGCCGGTCTGCCTCCGTGCCCAGGTCCGTCGAGGTGAAGACCACCTCCGTCGCCCCGGCCTCCCGGTATCGCGCGACCTCGGCGGCGACGGCCTCCTCGTCCCCGATCACGGCCTGGTCGACGGCCCGGGTGCCACCGGACAGTTCGATGACGCGCTGGTAGGAAGGGAACCGCTCGTAGAACGCGAGCGCCTCGGTCGCCTTCTCCCGCACGCTCTCGGCGTCGGCGGTGACGACTCCGGGGACGAACGCCACGATGCGGGGCGCGGGCCGGCCGGCCGCCTCGGCCGCGGCGGTGACGGCCGGGACGATGTGTTCGGCGAGGGCGCGCGGGCCGGCCAGGTACGGGAGGATGCCGTCCGCGAGTTCGCCGGAGACGCGCAGCGCCTGCGGCGCCATGGCGGCGACCAGCAGCGGCACGGGCGGTTCGGCACCCGGCACCGCGCCCGGCAGGGGGGTGGTGGCGGTCAGCAGCTCTCCGTGGAAGTCGGCGCTGCCCGTTTCGACGAGTTGGCGCAGGGCGGTGAGGAATTCCCGGAGCAGGCGGATGGGGCGCTCGTGCGGGATTCCGAATCCGGTCTCCGTCAGGTACTTGGTGCCGAGCGCGAGCCCGAGGTGGTAGTGGCCGCGGGTCGCCGCCTGGGCGGTCTGGGCCTGGCTGGAGATGAGGAGCGGATGGCGGCCGAAGACGGGGATCGCGGAGGTCCCGACGTGCAGCCCGGGCACCTCGCGGCCGACGATCGCGGCCAGCGTGGGCGAGTCGTAGGCGAAGGTCTGCCCGAACCACGCGGAACGTAATCCGGCTTCGTGGGCTTCCCGCGCCAACCGCACCGTGCCGTCGATCTCGTGGTGAAGAGGAAGCGCTACTCCGATGGTCATACCCAGGGCAACCGGTCCGCTCGCGACCGGCATTCCTGCTCGCGCATGACAAGCTCATGACCGCTTTGTAACGGGGTTTCCTTCTCCTGGCGGCTCGGCTACTTTTCGGGCCATGCAGCGATCCGCACACCTGCCGATCGTCCCTGAGCACGCCAAGCGGCAGCTCGCCCAGACGTTGAAGCTGGCCCCCGAAGCACTCGACCTCGACGCGGAACTCCCCGAGGACCTGCCCGGCGAGGACGAGATCGAAAGCGCCAAGAGCCGCTACACCCTCATCGTCGAACTCGCGAGGCGCGATCGGTTGACAGTGCGTCAGCTCATCGGCCGGCTCGGCGGCGGCCGCGGCCACCGCACCTTCGCCGGCACGCCGGAGCAGGTCGCCGACACCATCGAGCACTGGTACGACAGCGGAGCCGCCGACGGCTTCAACATCATGCCCGCCGTACTCCCCTCCGGCCTGGAGGCCTTCGTGGACAGGGTGGTGCCGATCCTCCAGGAACGCGGCCTGTTCCGCACCGAGTGCACCGGCTCCACCCTGCGCGCGCACTACGGCCTGCCGAGCCCTGCCAACCGGCTGTTCGACACCGTCGGCTCACGATGACGGGGTACCGCATCGCAGCGCCGTCATCACCAGCCCCCGGATCTCCTCCTCCGACACCCTCCCGCCGCTCACCAAACGGTCGAAGACCAGCCCGTCCACGCAGGTCAGCAGTGTGACCGTACGGTCTTCGGGGTCCGGGAGGCCTTGTGCGGTCAGGAAGTCCTGTACGGCCTGTCGCCCCGCGTTCTCGCGCGCCACGAGGATCTCCCGCAACTCGGGGTGGCGCACGCTTTCGAGGGCGCACGCGTAGCGCGCGAGGGAACGTCGCCGTCCCTCTCCGGTGAGCCGGCGCTCCACGAGGCCGACGATCCCGGCCACCAGTTCCTCGGGGTGCTCCGGCACGGGTGTCTGTTCCCCGATCTCCTGGAGTTCGGTCTGGTCGAGTGCGACCAGGCGCCGGACCAGTGCGGTGAGCAGTGCCTGGCGGGTGCGGTAGTAGGCGGATGTGGTGCCGGGCGGCAGCTTCGCCGCCCGGTCCACGGCACGGTGGGTCAATCCTCGTATACCGCTCTCGGCGAGCACGGCGATGGCCGCGTCGGCGAGGAGGGTGCGTCGGTCGGTGGACACCCCTCCTTTCTACACCTGTAGAGAGTCGGAGTACTCTTTCTTCTACATCTGTAGAAACGCGGTGAACGGGGGGGCCGGGCATGGACGGCAGTGCGGTGGTGGTCGGGGCGGGCATCGGCGGGCTGGCCGCCGCGATCGGTCTGCGCCGGATCGGCTGGGACGTGACGGTCGTCGAACGCGCTCGCGTCCTGGCCGACGTGGGCGCGGGCATCTCCCTGCACGCCAACGGCATCCGTGCCCTGGACGCCCTCGGCGTCGGCGAAGCGGTACGCGCGGCAGCCCGGCCCCAGTACACCGGGGGCACCCGCACTCCCGACGGCAGGTGGCTGGCGCGAATGGACGGGGCCGTGCTCGAACGCGAGTTGGGCACGCCGATCGTCGGTGTCCCCCGGGCCGTGCTGCACGGCCTGCTGCGTGCGGCGCTGCCTCCCGCGTGTCTGGTCGTCGGATCCGAAGTGGCATCCGTCGATCGTTCAGGCCCGGGCCGGGTCCGCGTGCCGGTCGCCGACGGTGTCCTGGACGCCGACCTGGTCGTGGCCGCCGACGGCGTGAACAGCCGGCTGCGCGGACAGTTGCTTCCCGGCCGGCCCGGCCCCGTCTACAGCGGATCGACGGTCCTGCGTGCCATCACCGAGCAGCCGGTGTCCTTGCGCGCCGACTTCGAACTGACCTGGGGGAAGGGAGCCGAGTTCGGCCACATCGCCTTCGCCGACGGCCGAGCCGAGTGGCACGCCGTGCTCAACTCTCCCCCGGGCCTAAGACATCCGGACGCCCTCGCCGCGATGCGCCGACGGTTCGGTGACTGGCACGACCCGATCCCCGCATTGCTCGACGCCACCCGGCCGGACGCCGTCCTGCACCACGACATCCACGAGCTGGCAACGCCTCTGCCGGCGTTCGCCGAAGGCCGGGTGGTCCTCCTCGGCGACGCCGCCCACGCCATGACGCCGAACCTCGGCCAGGGCGCCTGCCAGGCCCTGGAGGACGCGGCCACCCTGGCCGCCGCGCTCGCCACCGAGCCCACCGTCGACTCGGCACTGGCCCGCTACGACGCCGAGCGCCGCCCGCGCAGCCAGTCCGTGGCCCGGGCCGCCCGCCAGGCCGGCCGGCTGGGCCAGCAACTGACGCACCCCCTGGCCGTCGCCCTGCGCAACACGGCCCTCCGTCTGGCACCCTCCCGCGCGACCATCCACGCCATCCTGCGCCACGCCGACTGGACACCACCGAGCCTGGACCCCGCCGGACCGACCAGGAACGCGGGCGCGCAGCCCTGACAGGTGCGGCGCGGACCCCACGCACTGGCCATCCCCGGCACCGGCGACCCGGACCACCCTGTTCAGGTCCCCGCACGCCCAGAAGCGGAGCACCCTATCGTTACGGTCATGGTCTTCCAGGCGACGACAGAACCCACCGTCTTCCACGCGGCGTTCCGCGATCAGTTCGAGATCTTCCTCGATGAGCATCGGTCCGCGCTGCACGACAGTCTCGACGGACTGACCGAAGAGCAGGCGCGCCGCTCGCTGGTCCCGTCCAAGACCACGCTGCTCGGCCTGGTCAAGCACGCCACGTTCGTCGAGAAGGTCTGGTTCGACGAGGCGATCACCTGCCGGTCCCGTCGCGAGATCGGCCTTCCCGAGACGCCCGACGAGTCGTTCGACCTCCGCGACGACGACACGGTCGCCTCGATCCAGAGTGCCTATCGGCAGGCGTGCGAGGAGTCCCGCCGCGCCACGGAGAAGCTGACGCTGGACGACGTCGTACGAGGCAATCGCCGGGGCCCGCTGCCGCTGCGCTGGGTCTACCTCCACACGCTGCGCGAGCTGGCCCAGCACTGCGGCCACGCCGAGATCCTTCGTGAGCAGATCCTCAGCGACTCGACGCGCCACGGCTGATCCGGAGCGCCGACCTGGGCGCCGCCCCCGGGTCCCGTAGGGTCAACATCGTTGCACCGCGAGGGACTTGGAAGGCGGAGACATGAGGCGTGACGAGCTGATCCGGCCGCTGCCGGAGCTGTTGCGGCAGCACGCCGAGGCGGCCGGGCAGCGGGTCGCCTACTCCGACTCCTCGCGCAGCGTCACCTACGCCGAGCTGGAGCGCCGCACGCGGTCACTGGCCTCGTACCTGAAGACCCGGACGACGCTGCGCGGCGGCGACCGCGTCGCGATCTGCCTCGGCAACTGCGTGGAGACGGTGGAGAGTTGCCTCGGCGTGCTGCGCGCGGGGATGGTCGGCGTCCCGCTGAATCCGCGGTCCTCCGACGCCGAGCTGGCCCACTTCCTCCAGGACAGCGGTGCCGAGTTCGTCATCACCGACGCCGCGCGTCTCGCACGACTGCGGCGCCTGGGAACGCCGTACGACCGCCTGGGCGTCCTGGTCACCGGAAGCGGCCCGGTCCCGGACGGCGCCGAGCCGTTCGTGAGCGCGGTCGAGAGCGACGCGTGCGCGGAGATCGACCTGCTCGGGCTCGACGATCCGGCCTGGATGCTCTACACCTCGGGCACCACGCACCGGCCCAAGGGCGTGCTGTCCACACAGCGGGCCGCGTTGTGGTCGGTGGCCGCCTGCTACGCCCCGATCTTCGGCCTCTCGCCCGACGACCGGCTGCTCTGGCCGCTTCCGCTGTTCCACAGCTTCAGCCATTCGCTGGCGATCCTGGGCGTGACCGCTGTGGGTGCGAGCGCCCGGATCGCCGGTGAGCTGCTGCCGCCGGGTGGGCTGCGGCAGGAACTGCTCACGGCGTACGAGGGGCTCGGCGGGCCCTTCACCATGCTGGCCGGTGTGCCGACGACGTATCACCGACTGGTCGACTCGGCGGGTGCATCACCGCAGGCGCTGCGGATGTGCGTCGTGGCCGGTGCGCCGAGTGGACCCGCTCTGCGCGCGGCCGTGGAGGAGACCCTCGGGGCGCCGCTGCTCGACGCGTACGGCAGTACCGAGACCTGCGGCATGATCGCGGTGAACCGTCCCGACGAGCCCGGAGTCGACGGTTCCTGCGGGACGCCCGTCCCCGGCATGGACGTACGCCTGGTCGACCCGCGCGGCGGCGAGGACGTCCCGGACGGGGCCGAGGGCGAGGTCTGGGTGCGCGGGCCGAGCCTGATGGCCGGGTACCACGGGCAGCCCGAGGCGACGGCCGCCGTGCTGCGGGACGGCTGGTACCGCACCGGCGACCTGGGCCGCCGCGTGGAGCACGGTCATCTCCGGCTCACCGGCCGGGTCAGTGAGTTGATCATCCGCGGCGGCGAGAACATCCACCCGACGGAGATCGAACAGGCTCTGGCGCGGTGTCCAGGCGTGTCCGAGGCCGTCGTCGTGGGGGTGCCGCACGACGTGCTCGGCGAGGTGCCGGTCGCCTTCGTCGTACCGGGTCCGGACGGGCTCGACGCACGGCAGGTGCTCGCCGCTTGCCGGACCCTCCTGGCCGACTACAAAGTGCCGACCGAGATCCACGAGATCACCGCCGTCCCGCGCACCGCGTCCGGCAAGATCGCCCGGCACGCGCTGGCCGTCCCGGCTCCGGCCACGGCCGACAACGCTCCCACCGCCCTGCGCGAGCGGCTCCTGTCCCTGTCGCCCGGCGACCGGGAACGCGCGCTCCGCGACACGGTGCTCGCCGAAACGGCCGAGATCTGCCGGCACACGCCCGGCGATCTGCCCGACGCCGTCAGCCCCTTCACCGATATCGGCATGACGTCCGTCGGCGTCGTCGAACTGGTCGACCGGCTCGGCGAGCTGACCGGCCTGGACCTGCCGTCGACACTGGTCTTCGACCACCCGACACCGGCCGAGGTCGCCCGCCACCTGCGCGTGGCGCTCTTCGAGGCCGAGTCCGGAGAACGCCCGACGTCGTACGGCGGTCAGGACCGGTCCCCCGACGACGATCCCGTCGTGATCGTCGCCATGGGCTGCCGATATCCCGGTGACGTCAACTCCCCGGACGATCTGTGGGAGTTGGTGACGCGGGGGCGGGACGCCATCTCGGAGTTCCCGACCGACCGCGGCTGGGACCTGGACTCCCTGTACGACCCCGATCCCGACCGGATCGGCACGTCGTACACGCGACACGGCGGATTCCTCCACCGGGCGGGGGAGTTCGACGCCGGGCTGTTCGGGATCTCGCCGCGCGAGGCGCTCGCGATGGATCCGCAGCAGCGGCTGCTGCTGGAGACGTCCTGGGAGGTGTGGGAGCGGGCCGGAATCGATCCGGCGTCGGTGCGTGAGAGCGACACCGGCGTGTTCGTGGGCGTGATGTACGGCGACTACTCCGCCCGCTTCAGCCGCTCCCACGAGTTGGAGGCCCATCTGGGGCTGGGTTCGGCGGGCAGCGTGGCCTCCGGGCGGATCTCGTACGTCTACGGTCTGCGCGGTCCCGCGATCACGGTCGACACCGCGTGCTCGTCCTCGCTGGTGGCGCTGCACTGGGCGGCGCGGGCGCTGCGCTCGGGCGAGTGCTCGCTGGCGCTGGCCGGCGGGGTCACGGTGATGGCGACGCCCAAGCCGTTCCTCGCGTTCAGCCGGCAGCGCGGGCTGTCGCCGGACGGGCGCTGCAAGTCGTTCTCGGCGGCGGCCGACGGCACGGCCTGGGGCGAGGGCGTGGGCCTCGTCCTGCTGGAGCGGTTGTCCGACGCTCGGCGCAACGCCCATCCGGTCCTGGCCGTGCTCCGCGGCTCCGCCGTGAACTCCGACGGCGCGTCCAACGGGCTCGCCGCGCCCCACGGTCCGGCACAGCGGCGGCTGATCACACGGGCGCTGGCGGACGCGGGCCTGCGCGCCGGTGACGTGGACGCGGTGGAGGCGCACGGCACCGGCACCAAGCTGGGCGACCCCATCGAGGCCCAGGCCCTGCTGGCCACGTACGGACAGGGCCGCGAGCAGCCGCTGTGGCTCGGGTCGGTGAAGTCCAACCTGGGGCACACGCAGGCGGCGGCCGGAGTCGCCGGCGTCATCAAGATGGTGCAGGCCCTGCGACACGGCGAACTGCCCCGGACGCTGCACGCCGACTCGCCCTCACCGCACGTCGACTGGTCCTCGGGCCGCGTGGAACTGCTGACCGACGCCCGGCCCTGGCCCGCCTCGGACCGGCCGCGGCGCGCGGGGGTGTCGGCCTTCGGGATCGGCGGGACCAACGCGCATGTGATTCTGGAGGAGGCGCCGACGGAGAGGGACTCGGCGGTCTCTCAGGAGGCGGTGGCGGCATCGCCCGTGCCGTGGCTGCTCTCCGCCGCCGACGAACCCGCCCTGCGCACCCAGGCCCGTCGGCTCGCGGCCGAAGTGGCGAACCGTCCCGGCCTGTCGTCCGCCGACATCGGCTACTCGCTGGCGGTAACGCGCTCCGCCCTCCCCCACCGGGCGATCGTGCCGCCCGGTGACCGGGCCCGGATGCTGGAGGCGCTGAGCGCGCTCGCACAGGACCGGGATGCACCGGGAGTCGTTCGAGGACTGGCGGACCCGGAGATCCGTACGGCCTTCCTGTTCACTGGGCAAGGCGCCCAGCGTCCCCGGATGGGCGCCGAACTGCGCGCCGCCTTCCCCGTGTTCGCCGATGCCTTCGACGAGGTCTGCCGGTACCTGGACGACCGTCTCCCCCAGCCGCTCAGCGCGGTGCTGTCCGCAGAGCCGGGCTCGCCGGAGGCGGCTCTGGTGGACCGTACGGACTTCACCCAGGCCGGACTGTTCGCCTTCGAGGTGGCGCTGTTCCGGCTGCTCGAGTCGTGGGGCGTGCGAGCCGACCGACTGGTGGGCCACTCCGTCGGCGAGCTGGCGGCCGCGCATGTCGCCGGCGTACTCGATCTGCCCGATGCGGCGAGGCTCGTCGCCGCGCGCGGGCGCCTGATGCAGGCACTGCCCGACGGCGGCGCGATGGTGGCGCTGGACGGGACCGAGGAGGAAGTCGCCGCCGCGCTGGCGGAGTTCGGGGAGCAGGCGGCCGTCGCGTCCGTCAACGGGCCCCGTTCCGTGGTGATCTCGGGCGCGCGGGACGCGGTGCTCGCCGTCGCGGCCGGCTTCGAGGCGCGCGGCCGCAGGGCCGTACGGCTGCGGGTGAGTCACGCCTTCCACTCGCCCCTGGTCGAGCCGATGCTCGACGAATTCCTGTACGTAGCAAGTGAGTTGACCTTCCGACCCCCGCGCATCCCGATCATCTCCACTGTGACGGGCCGACCCGCCGAGCCCACAGACCTGCGCTCTCCCGAGTACTGGGCGCGGCACGCCCGGCTGCCCGTGCGGTTCGCCGACGCCGTGCGCCGGCTCGCGGACGACGGGATCTCGGCCTATCTGGAACTCGGTCCGGGGCCCGTCCTCACCGCGGCGGCCACCGACTGTCTGCCCGACGCGCTCACGACCGGCTCCGTTCTCGCCGTGGCGACACGAAGCGGTGCGTACGAACCGGAGACGCTGCTGTCGGCCGTTGCGCGGCTGCATGTGGCCGGGGCCGCTGTCGACTGGACGGCGGTGTACGCGGGTTCCGGCGCGCGCCGCGTGGAGCTGCCGACGTACGCCTTCCAGCGGCAGCGGTACTGGTTGGACGCGACGTCCCCGGCGGCGGCCGACGGCGGGGCCCTGCTGAGCCCGGCGTTCCCGGTTCCGGACACCGAGCGGACCGTGTTGACCGGGCTGTTGTCCCTCGCGGCCCACCCGTGGCTCGCGGATCATGTCGTCGCCGGGAGGGTCACCGTGCCGGCGACGGTGTTCGTGGAGATGGCCGTGCGGGCGGGAGACGAGGTGGACTGCGGCACGGTCGACGAACTCGTGCTGCTGGCGCCGCTCACCGTGCCCGGTTCCGCGGGGGTGCGGGTCCAGGTCGTGGTCGGTGCGCGGGACGACTCGGGCCGGCGGACGGTCGACATCTACTCCCGGTCGGAGGAATCCACCGAGAACGTCTCATGGACCAGGCATGTCATGGGACAGTTGGGCCAGGATCGCAGTACGCAAGGCGAGTTGGCCGCGTGGCCGCCCCAGGGCGCCGAGGCGGTGGACCTCACCGGCGCGTACGCCACCCTCGCCGACGCCGGGCTCGCCTACGGGCCTGCCTTCCAGGGGGTCCGCGCGGTCTGGCGGCACGGTGACGATGTCTTCGCGGAGGTCGGTCTGCCCGCGTCGCACACGTCGGAAGCGGGCCGGTTCGGACTCCATCCGGCGCTGTTCGACGCCGCGTTGCACGCGCCGCTGCTGGCCTCGCCCGTCGGGACGAGCCCGGTGCGTGTGCCGTTCGCCTGGAGCGGGGTGAGCCTGCACGCCTCGGGAGCGACCGAGTTGCGGGTCAAGGTGACGCCGACGAGCCCGGACACGGTCTCCCTGACCCTGGCCGACCCGTCCGGCCGGCTCGTGGCACACGTGGACTCGCTGACCACCAGGGAACTCCCGGCCGACCGGGCCGACATGACGCCCGACATGACCGACGACCTCGAACGAAGGGCTCTGCTGCGCCCTGAGTGGGCCGGCCTCGACGTCTCCGGCGACCCCGATGAGCACGGCTGGGTGGTCCGCGGGCCGGATGAGCTGGACCTCGCCGAGTTCCTGCCCGGCGCCGTGAACCCCGATGTCGTCGCCGTCACCGCCCTCGCCCGTGCGACCGGCACCGATCAGCTCGCCGCCGTCCACGAGTTGACCGGCCGCGTGCTCAAGACGCTCCAGGACTGGCAGGGCGATCCGGGCACGGCGGGCTCCCGGCTGGTGGTGGTGACGCGGGATGCCGCCGGGCCGGTGCCGGACCTGTCCGGTGCGGCGGTCTGGGGGCTGGTGCGTGCGGCGCAGTCGGAGCTGCCCGGTCGTGTGGTCCTGGTGGATGTGGACGGGCTGCCCGAGTCGCTGCGGATGCTGCCGTCGGCGATCGCGACCGGTGAGGCGCAACTGCGCGTGCGAGAGGGGCAGGTGACGGTTCCGCGACTGGTCGCGGCCGGTGATGCCTCAGGCGAAGCGGCTCCCTTCCACGCGCAGGGCACGGTGCTGATCACCGGCGGCACCGGCGCGCTGGGCGCGGAGCTGGCACGTCATCTGGTCGCCGAGCACGGCGTACGGCAGCTGCTGCTGACCGGACGCCGTGGGCCGCAGGCACCCGGAGTCCGGGAACTGCGCAGCGCGCTGGAGGAGTCGGGAGCGCGGGTCACCATCGTCGCCTGCGACGCGGCCGACCGTACCGCCCTGGCCGAGGTGATCAGGCGCTGCGAGCCGCCGCTGACCGCGGTGGTGCATGCCGCGGGGGTCCTCGACGACGGCGTGCTGGACTCGCTGACTCCCGAGCGGATGGCGGCCGTGCTGGGGCCGAAGGCCGACGCGGCCTGGCATCTGCACGAGCTGACCCGGGACATGGACCTTTCGGCGTTCGTCGTGTTCTCCTCCGTCTCCGGTCTGCTGGGCCGGGCGGGCCAGGGCAACTACGCGGCAGCGAACGCGTTCCTCGACGCCCTCGTCCGGCGCCGCGCCGCCGAGGGGCTCCCGGCGGTGTCGCTGGCGTGGGGCCCATGGGAGCACAGCGACGGCATGGCGGCGGGACTGCCAGCACAACGCCCGCAGGCAAGTGACGTGCTCGTGCCGCTGTCGACACGGCAGGGCTTGGCCCTGTTCGACGCCGCGCTGCGCTCGACGGAACCGGTCCTGGCGCCGATCCTGCTGGACCGGGCGGCGCTTCAGTCCGAGGCAGGGCACCTTCCACCGCCGTTGCGCGGGCTCGTCCGCCGGAACCGGCCGACCGTCGCGGGGACGGCCTCCGGTTCCGCCGGGTCGTCCGGGCAGCTGCTGGAGCCGGGAGCCTGGCGGAAGCGGCTGGCCCCCGTACCCCCCGGTGAGCGGGAGGCGACGCTGGTGGAGCTGCTGCGGGCCGACGTCGCCGCGGTACTCGGCTACCCGCACGCCGACGCGCTCCCGACCGGCAAGAGCCTGGCCGACCTGGGGTTCGACTCCCTCACCGCCGTGCAGATCCGCAACCGGCTCAGCATCGCGCTGAAGCTCCGGCTGTCGGCCGCGGTGGTGTTCGAGCACCGTACGGCCGAGGAACTGGCACGCCATCTGCTCGGCCTGCTGGACGGCGAACCGGCTGCCACGACGACCCCCGAGACCAAGGAGGTCACCGAGGCTGCCGGGTCCGCGACGTCCGAGCGACAGGCGTACACCCTCTCCTCCCTGTTCCGGACGGTCAGTGCCGCCGGCCAACCGGTGGCGGCGATGCACCTCCTCGTCACCGCGTCCTGGGCGCTGCCCACGTTCCCGGCCGCCCAGGGACACGAGCACGCGCTGCCCCCGATCCGCCGCTCCCAAGGCCGCTCCGGCTCGCGAACGCCGACGGTCGTCTACTTCCCGGCCTACCATCCCCCGCTCGCGTCGGACGGCGGAGACTTCCCCCGCTTCCACCACGCGTTCCAAGGCGACCTGGACGTCCTGGAGTTCCCGCACCCCGGGATCGGCGCCGGTGCCGCCGTACCGGAGGACCGTGCCGCGCTGGCGCGTACGCAGGCCGAGAACGTACTGCGGCACCTCGGGGACAAACCCTTCGTGGTCGTAGGGCGGTCGGCGGGCGGCAATGTGGCACACCTGGTGGCCCACCAGCTGGAGACCATGGGCCGGGCAGCGACCGGTCTGGTGCTGCTGGACACCTACCACATCACTCCGGACAACAGCGGCAAGGACTGGCTGCTGTCCCTGGCCGCCCCGCCGCCGCAGGACACCGGACGGCCCCTCTTCACCGAGGACGACGACAGCGCCCTGGCGGCGATCGGCGCCTACAACCGGATCCTCCTCGGCTGGGACCCCGAGCCGGTCGCCACGCCCACGCTCCTTGTGCGCGCGCTGCGCCCCACGCCCGCCATGGCGGCCTCCGCCGACGCGGACCACTGGCGGACGTCCTGGCCCGCGGAACACGAGGTCGTGGACGTCCCCGGTGACCATCTGACGATGATGCGGGAACACGCGGAGACCACCGCGTCGGCGATCCGTACCTGGATCGACGCGCGGACGACGAAGGGAGACCAGTGAGTCCGGCCCATCCCCCGCAGGACGTCGACGTCATCGTGGTCGGTGGCGGCCCGGCCGGGTCCACCGTCTCGGCGGCCGTCGCCCTGCACGGCCATCGCGTCCTCCTCGTCGAGAAGGAGACCTTCCCCCGGTATCAGATCGGCGAGTCCCTGCTCCCTTCCACCGTGCACGGCGTGTGCCGGATCCTCGGTGTCGAGGACGAGGTGGCGCGGGCGGGCTTCAAGCCGAAGCGCGGCGGCACGTTCCGCTGGGGCCGCAACCGGGACCCCTGGCAGTTCTCCTTCGCGCTGTCGCCCCGGCTGGCCGACCCGACCTCGTTCGCCTACCAGGTCGAGCGGTCCCGGTTCGACGCGATCCTCCTGGACAACGCCCGCCGGGTCGGGGTCGACGTACGGGAGGGCTGCCGTGTGACCGGCGTACTCGCCGACGAGGAGCGGGTCCGCGGGGTGCGCTGGGCCGGCCCCGACGGCGAGATCCGCGAGGCCCGCGCCCGGTACGTCGTGGACGCCTCCGGCAACGGCAGCAGGATCCACCCGCACGTCGGCGGAAAGCGGATCCACTCCGACTTCTTCCGCAACATCGCGGTGTTCGGCTACTTCGCCGGCGGCGCTCGGCTCCCGGCACCGAACGACGGCAACATCTTCTGCGCCGCCTTCGACGAGGGCTGGATCTGGTACATCCCGCTGCGGGACGACCTGACCAGCGTCGGAGCCGTGGTCGCCCGCGAGAACGCCGAGGCCGTCCAGGGAGACCCGGCGGCCGCCTGGCGCCGGCTGATCGACGCCTGCCCGGAGATACGGGACCTCCTCGACGGCGTCCCGCAGGCCACGGAGGCGCCCTACGACCGGGTCCGTGTCCGCAAGGACTGGTCGTACTGGAAGTCACAGCTCTGGCGGCCCGGCATGGCACTCGTCGGGGACGCGGCGTGCTTCGTCGACCCGGTGCTGTCCAGCGGGGTCCATCTCGCGACCTACGGCGGGCTGCTCGCCGCCCGGTCCCTCAACGGCTGCCTCGCCGGAACCCTGGACGAGGACCGTCTGTTCGCCGAGTTCGAGGCCCGCTACCGGCACGAGTACAGCCTGTTCCACGAGTTCCTGGTCTCCTTCTACGACATGCACCAGGACGAGCGGTCGTACTTCTGGAAGGCGCGCAAGGTCACCAGTATCGGCACGACGGAACTGGAGGCGTTCGTCGAGTTGGTGGGCGGTCTGGCGTCCGGCGACGCGTCACTCACCGGGGCCGGACCGGCCGGCGAACGGCTGAGCGCGGTCGCCGACGACTTCGAGCGCGCCGTCCGCCGCCTTCCCGACGCCGACGACCTGCGCAATCCGCTCTACGAGTCGCAGACGTTCCGGCAGGTGTTCCAGGAAGGGACCGTGCTGCAGGAACGCGGGCTGTTCGGCGGCCCGCTGGAGGACGAGGCGCCGCTGCGGCCGGGCGGTCTGGTGGCGTCGGAGGACGGGCTGTCCTGGGTCGAACCCGAGCCGTAGGAATCACGTGGTCACCGCCGTGAGACACCCCTTGCCCGGATGTATGGCCTCATGCAGAGTTCTCTGTGCGTGAATAGCGGTCAACTGCCTGGATCGAGGGGTGTTTACGCTTGATCTCGTCTCAGATGGTGAACACTCCGGACACTCCGAGAGGTGTCGACCACGGCTCGGCTCTCGTCGCTCTCGACGGCACCGGTCTCGGTGTGGCGGACGTCGCTCGGCTCGCCTCCGGGACCGCGCGGCCGACTCCCCTGAGCAAGGCGATGCGCCGCATGGAGGAGTCCTGGAACGCCGCCCGGCAGATCGCGGCGACCGGCCGCGTCTACGGCCGCTCCACCGGCGTCGGCGCCCAACGGAACGAGGACGTACCCACCGGGGCGGACGCCGCGCACGGTCTGCGGCTGCTGCGCAGCCACGCCGGCGCCATCGGCGAGGAGCTGCCCGCCCGTCAGGTACGCGCGATGCTCGCCGTACGGGCCAACCAGCTGCTGGCCGGAGGCGCGGGGCTGCGGCCCACCGTCGTGACGGCGCTGTGCGAGGCACTGGAGAGCGGCGCGTACCCGGTCGTCAACGAGTTCGGCTCCGTCGGCACCGGCGACATCGCGGCCCTGGCCCAGGCGGGGCTGGCCTTGGCAGGGGAGCATCCCTGGCGCGGGGGCACCCCGCCGGAGCCCCTGCCGCTCGACAACAACGACGCGCTGGCCTTCATCAGCAGCAACGCCCTCACCCTCGGCCAGTCGGCCCTCGCCCTGCACGAGCTGCGCGGACTGCTGGAGGCCACGCAGGTCGTCGCCGCGCTGTCGCTGCTGGCCACCGACGGCTCGCACGAGGCCTACGCCGCTCCCGTACACGCCGCCCGCCCGCACCGCGGATGCGCCGATGTCGCCCGCCGTATGCGGGAGTTGATCGGCGCGGCCGATCGTCCGACGCCACCGCTGGACCGGCTCCAGGACCCGTACGGCTTCCGCTGTCTGCCCCAGATCCACGGCCCGGCCCACGACGCGGCGGACGCTCTGGAGGAGGTCGTCGCCGTCGAGATCAACGCGGCCGCCGAGAACCCGCTGATCTTTCCCGAGGACATGGCCGCCTACCACCACGGCGGCTTCTACCAGGCCCAACTCGGTCTCGCCCTGGACCACTTCCGGCTGTCGCTGACACAGGTGGCACGCCTGTCGACCTCCCGTCTCGCGACCCTGAACGAGCCCGCCTATACCCGGCTGCGCCCCTTCCTCTCCGACCAGGAGCCCGCCTCCTCCGGCGTGATGATCCTGGAGTACGCCGCCGGGGCCGCACTCGGTGATCTGCGAGCGTTCTCCGCGCCCGCGTCGCTCGGCCACGCCGTCCTCTCGCGCGGCGTCGAGGAACAGGCGAGCTTCGCCTGCCTGGCCGCACGTCAGACGCTCCGCGCCTGCGGCGCGTACCGTCTCGTCGTCGGCTGCGAACTCGTCGCCGCCGTACGGGCGTTGCGCCAGCGCGGCCTGAGGCCCGAGCCGGGGCTTCCGGTGGCCCAGGCGCTCGAACTCGCCGGATCGGTGCTCGACGAGGACCATGCCGACCGGCCGCTCACGGACGATGTGACGGCGGCGGCCACCCTGCTCGACCGGTTCACGGACATCTGGAGGAAAGGCACGTGAGGTCACCCGTACGGATCGGCGCACTGGTTCCGCTGACTCGGCCCGGCTGGGCCGAGGCGGGCCACCACCTGCTCGCGGGACTCGAGTTGGCCGTGTCCGAAGTCAATGACGCCGGCGGGATCGTCGGGAGACCGCTCGAGCTGGTGGTCCGGGACACCGCGGCCGATCCGGGGAGGGCCGCGGCGGCCGTGGACGAGTTGGCCGGCCTCGGCGTAGCGGCCGTGGCAGGGGAATATCACAGCGTCGTCGCCCGCGCCGCTGCCACCAGGGCCGACGCCGTCGGCCTGCCGTTCCTCTGCTCGTCGGCGGTTCTCGACGCGCTCACCGAGCAGCCGACGGAATGGGTCGCGCGCCTTTCCCCGCCGCAGTCCCGCGGCTGGCAGGTCTACGCGGACTTCCTCCTCGGCGCGGGCCACACCCGTATCGCCGTGGCAACCCAGCCGAGCGTCTACTGGGCGTCCGGGACGCGCATCCTGCGGGACCGCCTCGCTCCACGCGGCGGCACCGTCATCGAACTCGACATGAGCGCGCTCACCCCCACGGCCGTGTGCGACGCGCTCGTCGACCATGGCGCGACCGCCCTCCTGCTGCTGGTCGGCCACCCGGAGCCGGCCGTGCCGATCGTCCGGTCCGTCCGCCGCGACCAGCGCCTGGCCGAGATCATGATCGGTGCTCCGGCCGGGCAACCGGAGTTCGCCGAATGGGCGACGCTCCTGGGCGACGACGGCGCCGGGATCCCGTTCCTGCGCTACCGGCCCGAGCGCTTCGGCCCCCTCGGTGCACGAGTCGAGTCGGCCCTACGCGAGCGGCTGGCCGAAGCGCCCTCCTTCGTGGCCTTCGAGGGCTACGACACGGTCGCCGTCCTCGCCGACGTCCTGCGTTCGCACGGCACGGACCGGCGGCGCATCGCCGCATCCTGGCCGCGTGTCGCGGTCGAAGGCACCCGAGGTCGGATCCGGTTCACGCGCACGCCGGGCATCAGCGTCTGGCAATGGGCCGGGCCACCCGTCCACATCGTCGATCGAGATCCGGCGGAGCCCGATCGCTTTCGGGTCCTTCACACGGGCTGAGCCGGGCCCGCGGTGAAGGTGGGATCCACGTCGGTGTGCAGCAGGTCGTGGTCCGAGTACGGGGTGGTCCGCACGCGGTGCTTGAGCGGGGCGATGCCCCGCAGGAAGACGTAGTCGAACTTGCTGTGCCAGTCGGTGGTCGTCTTACAGCTGCCGGAGGACGAGGGACGGCACTCGGGGTCCGTATCGGCGGCCAGTGCCCAGATCGGGGCGAGTTCGGGAGCGTCCGGCACGGCGTTGAAGTCGCCGAGAACGATCGCGCGGTCGTGCCGGGCGACCTCCGCCGCGAGTACGCGGGCCTGGTCCGCCCGGACCGCTTCCTGACGTCGTTGGGCGAGGTGGGTGTTGAAGACCCGGACCGGCTGGCCGCCCACCATGGTGGTGACGGCCATGTACCCACGGTCCTCGGATCCTCCGTCGGGGTACTCCACCTTGTCGGAGTCCGTCATCGGCGCGGCCGAGAGGACCGCCTGGCCGAAGGCTCCCGGACTCCACGGCGCTCCCCCGCAGCGGCCCCAATCCTGAAGAACCGTCCCGTACTCGACGTGGTACTCCAGCCCGTGCAGGCTCCTCAGGTACTCCCGAATCCTCTCGACATCACGCACGCACGCTTCCTGCAGGCCGATGACCTGAGGCGCGTACGTGGCGATCTCCGCCGCCCGGCCGACGTTGCCGGCGTCGCACGGGTTGCAGATGTTCCACGTCATGACCCGGTTCGGTACGACGTCCCTGACGGCATCGACGGGCACTGACCTGCCGAAGAGGGCACCGCTCGGTGCGCTGGGTCCGACCAGCAGCATGCAGGCCGCGACCACGGCGCCCGCGAGCAACCGCGTACCCCTGACGAGCACCATCGCCTCCTCCTCCATGCGGATCCATGCGGCATCCGACGTCTCCAGGCACGAGGTTATGGGACGAGGCTGTCGGCGACACGCGCTTCTGATCCTGCAGTAGCGGGCATGGGGCGACCCGTCTCGGATGATGACCAGTGATGCGCGAAGCGCGCGAGACCTCTTGCGCGATTCGCGCAGTCATGCGAGCGTTCCCCTGGCGCCGACGCCTGTCACCCGCGGATGGCGACGCCACTTGCGCATTCCGCGCACCAGGCGCACTTCAGACGCACATCCCGCCCACGTCCTGTCCCGGAAGGAAACGTCGTGACTGTCGGCATCGAACTCCCGCACGTGCCCGTCCCGCTGTCCCGTCTCGTCCTGGGCACGATGACCTTCGGCGACACCGTCGACCGCTCGACGGCCGCGTCGATGCTGGATGCCGCGCTGGATGCGGGTATCACGGGCGTGGACACCGCGAACGGTTATGCGGGTGGTGAGAGTGAGCGGTTGCTGGGGGAGTTGTTGCCGGGGCGCCGGGAGCGGATCGTGCTGGCGACCAAGGCGGGTATCCCGCATCCCGATCAGGGTGATCACGCGCCGCTGTCGCCGGCCGGGCTGCGGGCCGCGCTGGAGGGCAGTCTGAAGCGGCTCGGCACTGATCGTGTCGATCTGTTCTCTCTGCATCAGCCCGACCGTGCGACGCCGCTGGCGGGGAAGGCGGCCGAGGCGGCAGGCATCGCCGCCGGCATCCACAACCCCGACGGCGCCAGCGCCGCCCGCCGTCTCACCGAAGGCTGGACCTCCGCCTCCATCGCAGCCGACGTCGTCCACCTCCAGCAGATCGCCGCGTCCCACCTCGACGCCGCGCGCGACGGGGCGTGCTGATGCCGACCACGCTCATCACGACCCCGACCTTCGCACGGCATTCGGCGCTCCCCTGGCAGATCCTCGAGGAGTCCGGGGCAGGACCGCTCCGCCCGTGCGCCGACGCGGCTCTGCCCACCGCCGAACTCCTCGCCCACGCCGCCGAAGCGGACGCCCTGATCGTCGGCATGGACTCCATCACCGCCGAGGTACTGGACGCCGCACCCCGCCTCAAGGTGATCGCCAAACACGGTGTCGGCGTGGACACCATCGACGTGGCCGCCGCTCACGCCCGCGGCATACCGGTGGTGTGCGCTCCGGGCAGCAACTCCCGTGCGGTGGCCGAGTACAGCTTCGGTCTGCTCCTGTCGGCGACGCGCTCCCTCACCGCCTCGCACACCGCGGTGGCGGCGGGCGGTTGGCCGAAGCTGTTCGGCCCCGAACTGCACGGCAAGACGCTCGGCATCGTCGGCTTCGGCCGCATCGGCCGTCTGCTCGCCGGCTACGCCCGCGCCTTCGGGATGGACGTGCTCGCGTACGACCCGTACGTCCCCGGCGACGACGTCCGCGCGCACGGCGCCGAACCGGCCGCCCTCGACGACCTGCTGGCCCAGGCCGACGCCGTCAGCCTGCACACCCCGCCCGACCCGTCCGGCACACCGCTGCTGGACAAGGCCCGGCTCGCGGCGATGCGGCCGGGCGCGATCCTGGTCAACGCGGCGCGCGGCGGCCTCATCGACGAGAGCGCGCTGGCCGCCCTGCTGCGTTCCGGGCACCTCGGTGCAGCGGCTCTCGACGCCTTCAGCACCGAGCCCCTGCCCGCCGACCACCCCCTGCGCGAGGCCCCCCGCACCCTCCTCACCTCGCACATGGCCGCCTGCACCCCGGAGGCCAACCAGGCCATGGGCGCCATGGTGGCCGAGGACGTCGTCCGTGTACTGGCAGGCGAGGCGCCGCACCACCCGGCCCGCTGAACCCCGTCACCTCCCAGCCGGCCGACCCCCACCCCCGCTCCCACACCACGCATCACGACACACCTCTGTCCCCATACCGGATACCGGTGACGACGCCGGAAGATCCCCTAGGACCTGACATGGCCATCACGTCGACCGACGGCGCCGCCGCGGCGCCGCCCCCCGCGCAGCCCGACCCGTACGCGCTGCGCGCCGAAGACGCCCGCCCGGCCCCCGACACCTTCCGCGGCCGCCTGCGCCACCTCGGCCCCGGGCTCATCCTGTCCGCCGCGGTCGTCGGCTCCGGTGAACTGATCACCACCACCTCGCTCGGCGCGAAGGCGGGCTTCGCCCTGCTGTGGCTCGTGATCATCTCCACCGCGGTCAAGGTCTGGGTGCAGATGGAACTGGCCCGCTGGACCATCCTCAACGGGCGCCCCGCGCTGGACGGCTTCCGCGACGTCGGCCCCCGCATCGGCCGCCTCAGCTGGATCAACTGGCTGTGGATCGGCATGGACTTCGCCAAGATGTTCCAGCGCGGCGGCATCATCGGCGGCACCGCGGCCGCCTGTTCCATCCTCTTCCCGATCCATGGCGGGTCGCTGAGCGGCACGTCCCTCACGATCTGGGCCGTGATCGTCACCACCGCCGCCATCCTCATCCTCCAGACGGGCAAGTACCACGTCGTCGAGCGGGCCGAGGTCATCGGCATCACGCTCAAGACGGTGATCACCGTCGGCCTGGCACTCGCCCTGCCGCTCACCGCCTACGGGTACGGCACCGAACAGCTCGCCGACGGGCTCAGCTTCCAGATCCCGGCCGGCACGGTCGGCATAGCCCTCGCGATGTTCGGCATCACCGGCGTCGGCGCCGACGAGATGACGACGTACACCTACTGGTGCCTCGAAAAGGGCTACGCCCGCTGGACCGGCCCCGACGACGGGACCGAGCAGCGCGCCCGGCGCGCCGAGGGCTGGCTCAAGGTCATGCGGCTCGATGTGGGCGTCGCCTGGTTGGTGTGCACGATCTGCACCTTGTCCTTCTACGTGATCGGCGCCTCCGTGCTGCATCCGCAGGGCCTGGTGCCCGAGGGCAACGAGATGATCACCACGCTGTCGCACAGCTACACCGACACGCTCGGGCCCTGGGCCGAGTACCTCTTCCTGGCCGGCGCGATCTCCGTGCTCTTCTCGGTCACCGTCGCCTCGTCGGCCAGCGTGCCGAGGCTGTGGACCAACACCCTCGGTCTGCTCGGCGCGATCGACTGGAACGACATGCGCGTCCGCACCCGCACCATCCGGATCCTCACCTGGTGCCTGCCCCCGGTGTGGATGTGCTTCTTCCTGTGGGTCCAGTCCCCGGTCCTGATGGTGCAGATCGGCGGCATCGGCGGCGGCATCTTCCTCCTCGCCGTCGTGATCGCGGTCTGGCGCCTGCGTTACACCGGCGTCCCGCCCCGCTTCCGCGCCAACCCCTGGATGACCGCCGCCCTGGTCCTCAGCAGCGCGGCGATTCTCTTCCTCGGGGTGTACGGGGTGCTCGACACGCTGGGCCTCACACCGGGCGACTGAACCAGCCCCCCATAGAGAAGAAGCCACCACACACGGCAACCGAGCAGCCCCAAGGGACCGTCCTGTTTCACTCGCCCGGGACGGCCCTTGGCGCTGCTCCGTCGGCCGGAGCGGCGGCGCTCAGCCGCGCACGGCGACGTCGTAGGCGGCCCGCGCGGTCTTGTCGAACGTCGGCCCGTACATCGGGGAGTCGCCGTTGCCCTCGCCGTGGCTGTTGACCGAGACGACGGTGCCCTTGCCGGTGGCGGAGTCGAAGCCCGCGAGCCAGGGACCGCCGCTCGCGCCGCCGCCGAGGTCGCACGGGACGCGCTGCTCGCCCTCGGGGGCACGCTGAGAGGTACCGGTGCAGTGCAGCAGTTCCTCGCCCCGCTGCGGAGTGGTCCCGGGATAGCCGAAGGCGGTGACCCTCTCACCGGCCGGACGGCCGAAGGCGACCTTCTGCGCCCCCACCGCGTCGGTGAGCCGCTTCCCCGAGGCAGGGGTGGCGACGACCATCGCCGCTACGTCATTGACGGTGTCCTCGGCCCAGGAACGCGGTGTCGTGGTCGACTTGACGGCATAACGGCCGTACGGTGCCTTGCCCTTGGCGTAGCCGGGGACGAAGACGATGTCGCTGTAGGTGTTGACGGGCGAGGAGCCGAGGCGCGCGCAGTGGGCGGCAGTCATGATCACTGAGCGGTTGGCGCTCGTGACGGCGCTGGCCGTGCACCAGGTGTCCTGCCCTCTCGAGTTGACGAAGAAGAGCCGGCCGATGCTGGGGATGCCCTTGCCGGTCCAGGGCTTGCTGAGCGGTCCGGTCGGCCCCAGGTCGACGGTGCGGCCCACCTGCTTCATACGCGCGGGCGTCCAGTACGACAGGGCGGCGGACTGCTCCCCCGCCGTGTAGGTCACCGTACTGACCTCCCCGTTTCCGGCCGCGGCCGCAGCGGGTCCGGCCGAGGCCGCCAGAGGACCGGCCAGGGCCAAGAGGGCAGTGGCGAGGCCGGAGACGGCGCGGCGCGCGCCTCGGGACGGGCTGTGCGGCATGGGTGTCCTCTCGGATGATCGGGATCGGGCGACCACCCGGAAGGATGTGGTTTCGGCGAGTGCGGTGCATCCGCCGACTGATCTTTCGTCTTCCCGCGTCAAACGCCCTTCAGAACACGATCAAGTGCCGCCCGGCCTACAGGTCCCCAGTTCGGCTTGCCGCCGGGGAGACCCCGATCTCCGTTCTGTCCCATGAGCATCAGGAAGAGACTCTTCATCGCGGCCAGCCCGCGGGCGCGCCGGATCGCCGCCTCGTCCGCATGCGCGTACATGTCGAAGAACCGTGAGGCCGTGCCCGCGGGGAGCAGCACCCACGCGGCGGCGAGGTCCCACGCCGGATCGCCGGCGAACATGTCACCGAAGTCGACGATGCCCGAGAGCGTTCCGTCCGAGACGACGACGTTCGCGGGATGGAGGTCTCCATGCACCCACACCGACGGGCCCTCCCACGCCTGGGCCGCAACGGCGTCGTCCCAGACGGCCCGTACGTCGGCGATGTCGTCGGGGGCAACGGCCTGGAGGAAGTTCTCGAAGCCGTCCGTGCAGTTCCGGGGATGGGCACCGCGGTCCCTGGCGATCGGCGCCCCGACGGGCGCCTCCACATGGAGCGCCCGGAGGAAGCCCGCCAGGGTGTCGGCCGCGTGTGTGCCGCGGCTGATCGAGCCGTGGTCCAGCGGCTCGCCGGGAACCCATGTCATCACGGTCCAGTGCTTGGGGAAGCGCTCGGACGGTTCGCCGAACCGCACCGGGGTCGGCACCGGGAGCGGCAGGCGCGGAGCCAGCACGGGGAGCCACCGCCGCTCCTTGAGCTGGAGCTCCGGGGTGGGGTCCATGCGCTGCATGCGCACGGCCAACTCGTCCCCGAGACGCCACATTTGGTTGCCCCACCCGCCCGGCACTTCGCGGATGGCCAGCCCTGCGAGGTCTGGATGTTGCTCCCGCAGCAGGTCGCGAACCAGGTCTGCGGTGATCTCGATCTCGGTGTCGGTCATACGACGTCACAGTACTGAGGCGGCAGGCGAACGGCTCTCGCTCTCCGGAACATCTCTCGCTGCAATGCCTCTGGCATCACCGATTCTCCAGCGGGCCGAGCGGAGGTTCAGGCAGGCTCTGGTGCATGGTCTCGGTATTGCAGAACGTGGCGATCGACTGTGCGGATGCCTATGAACTGGCTCGGTTCTGGAGTGAGGTGCTGGGTTCTCCGCTGCATCCGGAGGACAACCCAGGCGACCCGGAGACCGCGGTGATGCTCCCGGAGGGCCCGCTGTTGTACTTCAACCAGGTGCAGGAACCGAAGACCATCAAGAACAGACTTCACCTGTGCCTGCGCCCGAAGACCACACGCGAGGAAGAGGTCGACCGACTCCTTGCCCTCGGTGCCACCCTCGTCGACGACCGCCGGGAACCCGACGGCCCCGGCTGGGCCGTCCTCGCGGACCCCGAGGGCAATGAATTCTGCGTTCTCCGCAGCGAATCCGACCGCGCGGCGACGACCACTTGAGGCCCACCCGCACAGCCCAGCTCAGCTGGAGGCTCCGACGCCGCTGACCCAGACACGGAAGGGTGTGATCCCCGGCTCGCTGTCGGCCAGAAACCCCTCGACGATCGGCCCAAGGTCGTCGGACGCCACATAAGGGCCGCTGAACGGCAACGCATCCGGGGACACGGAACCGGTCGAGCACCGGAGCTGCCCGGCCTGTACGTCGTGCCACACGTAAAACGTCGCCACCTCGGAAAAGCCCAGCTCCCGAATCCGTCCCCGGAGGGCAGCAGCAGTCCGCTCGAAGTGCCTGGTCTGACAGCTCAAACGCGATCAGGACAACGCAGGCTCCTCGTCAGTGGCCAGCCGGGCGTGACGTTCGACGTCATAACGCGTGCCGTCGTACTCCAGTTTCTGGCGCTCGATTCCTTCCGCCGCAAAACCCGCAGCCAGGGCCACCCGACAAGAAGCAGGGTTGTTGACCCGATGTCCCAACTCCAGCCGGACGAGCCCCGCGTCGTCGAAGGCCCAGCGAGCCAACGCCCGGCAAGCCCCTGATGCGACGCCCCGGCCCCGTGCTCTTCGCGTCGTCCAGTACGACACCCAGCCCGTCGCATGGCGGTCGTGGTTGCTGATGCCGCCGCCGTTGCACATCACGGCGGCGTTCTGCTCACGCCAGGTGAAGAAGGAGTGCAGCCGCCCGTTCCGGTCGT
This sequence comes from Streptomyces sp. NPDC057099, assembly GCF_042671245.1. NCBI lineage: Bacteria > Bacillati > Actinomycetota > Actinomycetes > Kitasatosporales > Streptomycetaceae > Streptomyces > Streptomyces sp. NPDC057099. Next base: position 163,097 of record NZ_JBHUTX010000009.1, on the reverse strand, counting down.
AGTCGATGCCGTGCAGGTACATGTTCCGGGCGGTCGAGGAGCCGTGCTCGCTGGTCTCTCGCAACGGGAGTTCCCTACAGCGCGGACGAGGCGATGACCGCGGTGAGGGCGGCGACAGTGGTGCGGATCGTGTCTCCGAGTGCCGCGGCCGGGCCTTGCCCCTCGGCGATCGCGGTCAGACGGTACTCGGGTGCCACCGCCCCGGGGCCATGCGGCAAGACGGCCTCAAGGCCCGCGTGGTGCAGCACGGTGATCAGCGCCGCCGTGCGCTCATCGGGGCCCTGGCCCTGCACGAGCTCGGCTGCCAGCCGTCCGCGCAGCGCCACGAGTTCCGACAGGCCCGTGACCGGGTACTTCACCGATCCGAAGGCGCCGAGGACTCGTCGCCCCTGCTCCCGTATCAGTTGCTTCTCCAACAGCCCCTGGTACACCGTATCGAGTGCCTGCTCGCGTACGGCCAGCAGCCACTCCGAATGCGCCGTCATGCTCCGCCAGGTACCCGGAGAAGCTCAGCTCCAGCAAAGCGGCCGCCGAAACCGCCAGGGACACCCGCAGCGGCGCTTCGCGCAGGGTGCCGGCTTCTTCGTCCAGTGCCAGCAGCACGATGTGCTCGCCGATCGTCAGATCCTCAGTCACGGGCCTCAGTACTCCCAGACCCACCAGCCCTGCGCCAGTGCGTCCGAACCGTCCTTGTACTTGCAGAAGTGGAAGATCCCGGTCTTCTCCGTCCAGGCCGTGGCCCGCTCGGAGCACTCGGCACCGGTGAGCGGCCCTTCACGAGGGCCGCTCTTGAGGATCTGCGCACTGGCGGCGGTGGCACGGCTCGCCGGGGAGGTGCCGGTCGCCGAGGCATGACCGACTGTCACCCCGCTCGCCATGACGGCCAGCAAAAGACCTGTAACCAACCGAATGCGGTTGCTCATCGCACTCCTTCTTGGAACTCTCCGGACACTCTTAGGGGACTGAGCGGTCACTGGACGACCTTGAACGTGGCGTCGCCGCGCCCCGTCGCGGTGGTGATCGGGTCGAGCCTCAGCTGGAACCCGAAGTGGCGGATGTACCGGTCGGGGTGGTTGTACGACTGGAACGACGACCCTGCCGAGTCGGCGAGACCCGCGACCCGGCGGAACGTGGCGTCCGCGGCGAACGCGGCGGTGCCGTCGTTGTGGACCAGCTGGAAGTCGGTGCCGTCCTGCCGCAGGTAGTACCCGGGGAAGTTTTCCGACTCGAAGGAAACGGTACCGTTTCCCGCGAGGCCCGGCCGCAGCCGGAACTGGGCGTCCTGGGCGGGGCTGACGTTCGGGTCGACGCGGACGTCGAAGTTCGCGTGCCGGATGTACCGGTCCTGGTAGTTGTACGACTGGAGCCGATTGACCGGGGTGTCGGCCCAGCGGGTCAGGACGCGGCTCTCCTCGGCGGCCGTCAGGGTGAGGATCGCGCCGTGGCGCTTCTTGGTCCCGCCCATGCCGTAGCTGCCGGAGGCCGGCAGACGGTACGTGCCGGAAGCGGACGGGTTGCTTGTCAGAACGGGCATGTAACCGCGGCCCGCGGCGTACTGGTCGAGGTAGAGGGCCCACTCGTCGCGGTCACGGAACTTCATCCACATCGGGCCCTCGACCTGCGAGCCGGTGAGGCCGATGCCGGAGAGGTTGCCGAGGGTGGTCCAGGTCCCGAGGATCGAGTTACTGCCTTCGAGGGTGATCTGGCCGTCACCGGAGGCCCGCACATAGCGGTAGGTGCCGGTGCCCGACGGCGTCTCGATGATCTGGGTGTCGATGATGCCCTGCGCGCCGGGGCGGTCGATGTACAGCCGCGGGGTGGTGATGGTGCGGAAGTCGGTGGTGCGGGCGTAGTAGATGCGGTGCTTCAGTACGCCGTCGAGCGTCGCGTTCGTCGCCCAGTACAGGACGTAGTTCTTGGTCTCCGGGTCCCAGATCGCCTCCGGCGCCCAGGCGTTGCGCCCGTCAGGGATCGCGCCGGCGACATTCAGCAGCCGGGGCTGCGACCAGGTGACCAGGTCCGTCGACTCCCACACCACGAGGTTGCGGCTGCCGTTGGACGTGGAATCCTCCCACGACTGCCCGCAGCCGATGCACAGGTCGGTCGCGATGATCCAGTACTTGCCGCCGTCCGGTGAGCGGACCAGTGCGGGGTCGCGCACCCCGCGCGTGCCGACCGTGGAGCGCAGGGTCATCCCACCGCCGTTGAGGTCGCTCCAGTGCAGGCCATCGACGCTGTGCGAGAAGTAGATCTGCTGACCGGCGGCCCCCTCTCCGACGAAGTGCGTCATCAGATAGCCCGGCTCGGCGGCGCCCGCCTTGTCGGGTCTGATCACAGCCTGGCCCGTGAGAACCAGACAGACGGCGACCAACAGCGTCGTCAACCTGCCGAGAACCGTGGACATGCGCATCTCCTGCTCTGGTGGAAGGCGCCCGTGCCCCAACTCCCGTCGGACACTTCACCGTTCGACATATCAGACACTGTTCGTAGAGCCGGGCAGACGCTAAGGGCGACCAACCGGAAGCGTCAATACCCCCGGCACGCCCGACTGGAAGCAAACCGCGACGGACTCGCGCCCGAGCGGTACATCACCGCTCGCTGGGCGTTGCAGCCCCGCACGACTACTGTCCTGCTGACCGATCGTCCGACCGACAAGGAGGCTGAGTCGTGCTGACCACTACGCACCCTCCGTAGGTACCTCTGGAAAGCCCAGGGGGCCTACGGAGGCTCTCGATGTCCCGAACCGTCCGCACGACTCCCAGGCAACTCCGCATCCAAGACGTCGCCTCGGAGTCCATGTCCCTCTACGACCTGCGCTACACGCACGCTGAACTGGCCCAGGCCACCCGCGAAGGCCGTCGCCCTGCCCCTACGAAGATGCTGCACCGGATCACCTCCTGGCAGTGGATGGTGCTCCACTGCAGAAAGGGCTCGTTCTCTGCGGAGATCGCCAAGGCTGAAGGCCGGGCCCGGCTCCACCGTCGACTCGAAGCCCAGCGGATCCGCGGACTGCACCACGCCGGCCACGACCTTGACGACGCAGACATCCCTCCGGTCCGCCACCGCCACGACGGGCTCTGGAACGCTTGGTAGAAGCGAAGCGCCCCGGACCGCCTTGGCTCAGCCCAACGCATCCATCAGGGCGATGACATAGGCATCCAGCCGCTCCTCCACAACCCGCGTCGTCAGCTCCGCCCTCCCCGCCTCCCGCCACGGCTGCGACACCAACCGCACTTCCTCCGAGAACGCCAGCCCGTCCCGCACCCGCCAGTACAGCCGCTCGCTCGCGGTCGCGGCCAGCACCCCACCGGCCTCCTCATACGCCTCAGCGAACCGCAGACCCCACGCCGGGCCGTGCAGCAGCGCGAGATTGGTGGAGCAGTGCGCCACATCGAGATCCGCCGGACCCCAGGAGGTGGCCGCCCAGTCGACGACGCCGGTGATCCGGGCAGCTGCCGGACTTGAGGACGACGCGTCGAACAGCACGTTGCCGGGGTGGAAGTCCCGGTGCAGGAACCGCCCTTCGTAGGGCGGCGCAGGCCTGCGGATCACGTCGATCGCCGCGGCCCAGGCCGCCGCGTCGGCCCCTTTCGGAGTCACGAAGGTGTCGGCGGTCGTCAACGCCACATACTCCCGGGGCCGCTCGGCGGGTCGCAGCGCGTGGATCTCCACGAGTTGACGGGCCAAGCAAGGAACACGGCTCTCCAGTCCCTCATCATCGAGGACCGTCCGGCCCTCCAGATGCGTCATGAGGAGCGAGGGATACTCGCAACGCGCGGCTGTCGGATCAACCGCGACCAGCCCAGGCGCCGGCACGCCGGTCCCCGCGAGCAGGATCAGGGCGCCGGCCTCCCTGTTCAGGCAGTCCTCGGCGTGCTCCGTATCGACGAACGTCCGCAGTACCAGGTCACGGGTACCTCCGCCCCGCGTTCCGATGGTCAGCCTCCGCATTTCGGCAGTGATGCCGCCGCGCAGCGTCTCGGTTCTGACGACCCGTTCGCCGACTTCCAGATGCCGGCTCACCCAAGCCAGTGTCAACGGACGGACAGCCGCCGCCTCATCGTGGTTGCTCACCGTGCCACCTCATCACCCGCGGTCGGATGCCTTTTCCAGCAGGTGGTCGACATGGCGTCGGAGGATGGCCAGTGCCGTGGGCGGGGCATGGTGGCCTGTCAGGACGTGGGTCGTGAGGCCGTCGGCCAGGGCGAGGAGTGTGTGGGCTTCGCGATCGGGGTCGACGTGCTGGGGAACTTCCCCGGTGTCCTGGCCGTAGCGGATGAGCCATGCGATGAGTCCGTGGAGCTTGGCATAGGTGTCGCGCAGGACGGCGGCCAGTTCCTCACTGGCGGGGGCGTGGGCGACGAAGGCCAGCCAGACCTGAGCCTGTGTCTTCGATTCCTCATCCAACAGGGCGAGTTCGGCCAGCGTGTGGGACAGCAGGGTCGATGCGGCCTGAGGGGTGGAGGTGGCGGCGATGCGCTGGTGGGCACGTTCGCCGACGTGTCGGGAGATGTGCTCCAGCGCGAAGAGCAGCATGTCCTGCTTGGTGCGGAAGCACCGCTGGACAGCACCCATGGACACGCCGGCTTCGGCGGCGACGTCGCGGAGGCTGACGGCCTCCATGCCGGAGCGCGCGATCAGGGTGCAGACCGCCTCGGCGATCCGTCGGCGTCGGTCCTCGTAGTCGACCTGCCTGGGCACGGTTCGCTCCTTCCCACGTTCTGATGCACTTGCATCGTATCCGGATTCCCTGCACGATGTGATGCGATCGCATCGGAACGATGTGAGGCCAACGGGAGGGAAAGCTCGTCATGGACAAGCAGCTCAAGAGGACGGACAGCAGCTCGGGGCAGGGGCTGCTGTGGCTCTTCGGTGCCATCCTCGTCATCCAGGGCTTCGGCTCCGCCATCACGGAGGCCGGGTGGGATACGAGCTTCGGCGTCGCCGGCCTCCTGCGGGCCGCCCACATGCCTGAATGGACAACGCTGCTGGTCGGCGTCGCGGGTCTGGCCCTGCTGGGCACGGCGGCGCGCCGTCACCATGCGAGGAGGCGTGCGCACCGCCAAGCGTGAGCAATCCACACCCGTCGAGGAGGCAGCTGCCGGCGCCGGCCGGACGAAGCCGCAGCGCACCCTGGGCTCCCACACTCACGCCTGTAAAGACCGGACTTTTCCTGATAAGAACTGACTGAAGCGCGAAGCAAGACCGACCGGGATTCACCCTCCGTCACGGATCATCACAAGACACTCCAGAAGACACTGGGGAGGCAGCCGGTGGGAGACGTCGGGATCGACCGCAGGGCCTTCCTGAGTGGGGTCGGCGGAATCGCAGCCGGTGTGGCTGCCGTATCGCTCACCGCGTGCGACAGCCGCACCGACCGGAGTTCCACCAAGACCAGCAAGGTGCTCGTGGTCCGTGACTTCGGCGGCTCTTACGGCGAGGCGAACCGCAAGGCGATCTACGACCCGTTCACCAAGGAAACCGGCGTGCGGATCAACGTGGTGAACTTCTCGAGCGCCCAGATCCTCGCCCAGCTCAAGGAAGGCCGTCCGCGCTTCGACGTCATGGACATCGACATGTCCAATCTCGTGCGCTTCGAGCACGAGGACGTCTCCGAGGAACTGGACTACGGCCGGCTGAAGAACGCCAGGAACGCGGGAATCGCCGAGTCCCTGCTCACCCCCAACGGTGTGGGCAAGAGCTACTGGGCCAGCGTTCTCGCCTACGGCGCGGACGCCTTCGGCGGGAGAAAGCCCGCGTCGTGGGCGGACTTCTGGGACGTCGGCGCCTTCCCCGGCAGAAGGGCGCTTCAGGGCACGGTGGACTGGCCGGAACTGGAGTTCGCCCTGCTCGCCGACGGGGTACCGCTCGACGGGCTGTATCCGCTCGACGTGAACCGTGCTTTCAAGGTCCTCGACGAGATCAAGGGCTCGGTGCGGACGTTCTGGGAGTACGGCGCCGAACCGGGTGAGCTGCTGGATCGCAACCGGGTCGCGGCCTCCAGCACCTGGGCCGGCCGCGTCCAGAGCCTGATCAAGGGCGGCTCTCCGCTCGCGTACGAGTGGAACGGCGCCCGTAGGCAGAGCAACGGCTACGGAATCCCCAAGGGCGCCGCCAATTCCGACGCCGCCTACCGGCTCATCGATTTCGCACTGCGGCCCGAGGTGCAGGCCCGTATGGCCCGTGTCTACCCCGAGGGGCCTGTGGTGCCCGCCGCCTACGGGTTTCTCACCGAATCCACCGCCGTGAACCTGGCAAGCACACCCGGACACCTGCTGTCGGGCTTCGACCTGGACATCGCGTGGTGGCTGGAGAACGGGGACTCCGTGACCGGGCGCTGGGAGGAGTGGGTGCGCAACTGACCGACTGAACCCAGCCATATGGCCGTATATGAACACGCATGGTAAAGAGTCCGTATGGCCAGGCACCTTGGTCGACTCTCGGCCTTCCGGCCCCACGCGCACAGCGGAGGGCGCCCTCGGCGGGCCTCGCGACGGGTCGAGGAGCCCGACCCGCAGCCGGAGCCGCCGGAGCCGGAGCCCGGCGGCCGGCCCGCTGGGAGACGCCGGCGGGTCCTGCCCAGGGTGCGCAGCGTCGCCGGCCAGGTGTTTCTGCTCCAGCTCGTGATCATGGTGCTGTTCGCCGCCGCCGCGGGAGGGGCTCTCGTGGTGCAGGCCCGGGACTCGAACATGCAGGAGGCCCGGCAGTTGTCGATGGGGGTCGCGCAGTCCTTCGCGCGCGCCCCGGGGACGCTGGATGCCATGAAGTCCAGCAAGCCCACCGAGCTGATGCAGCCGCGCGCGGAGGACACCCGGAGGCACACCGGGGTCGACTACGTGGTCGCGTTCGACCCGCAGGGCTTTCGCTGGACCCACCCCGACCCGAAGCTGATCGGCAAGCACATCTTCGCCCTGCGCGAGGGCGGCGCCGCCGACCGGCCCTTCACCAAGACGTTCGAGGGCAGCCTGGGCCTCGCCGTGGACACGACCGTGCCCGTCTACGACACCGACGGGACCACCATCGTCGGCTTCGTATCCGTCGGGGTCACCGTCGCCAGCGTGGACGACGTGGTGCAGGACCAGCTGCCGCAGCTGCTGGGGTTCGCGGGCGCGGCACTCGCGGTGGCCGCGGTCGGCACGGCGATCGTCTCCTGGCGGCTGCGGCGCCAGACCCGCGCCCTGGATCCCTCCGAGATGACCCGGATGTACGAGCACCATGACGCGGTGCTGCACGCGGTGCGGGAAGGCGTACTGATCATCGGCGACGACGGACGGCTGCTGCTCGCCAACGACGAGGCGCGGCGGCTGCTGGACCTGCCGGCGGACGCCGAGGAGCGCCGCGTCACCGAGCTCGACCTCGCGGCGGACACCACCGCGCTGCTGGGCTCGGCCCGAGTCGTCACCGACGTGGTGCACCTGGCGGGCGACCGGCTGCTGGCGGTCAACATTCGGCCGGTCGATCCCGGCAGCCGCCCCGCGGGGAGCGTCGTCACGTTGCGTGACTCGACAGAGCTGCGTGCGCTGGCGGGCCGGGCCGAGGTGGCCCGGGAGCGGCTGGGGCTGCTGTACGAGGCGGGGATCCGGATCGGCACCACGCTGGACGTGGTCCGCACCGCGCAGGAACTGGCCGAGGTGGCGGTCCCCCGGTTCGCCGACGCCGCGACGGTCGATCTGCTGGATCCGATCCTGCGGGGTGCGGAGTCGGCCGGCCCCGGCCCCGAGATGCGCCGGGTGGCGGTACACGGCGTCGACGGTGCCCGGTCCCTCTACCCGGTCGGGGAGCTGATCCGTTTCGTCCCCACCTCGCCCGTGGCCGTCGGCGCCGAGCGCGGCCGGGCGGTCCTGGACGCCGACCTGACCGCGTCCAGTGAGTGGATGAACGCCCAGGACCCCGAACGCGCCCGGCACCTGCTGGACCTCGGCTTCCACTCCCTGATCACCGTGCCGCTGCAGGCCCGCGGTGTGGTGCTGGGTATGGCGAGTTTCTGGCGCTCGGACGCGGACCCTTTCGGCGGGGAGGATCTGGCCTTCGCCGAGGAACTGGCCGCCCGGGCCGCGGTCGCCGTCGACAACGCCCGCCGCTACACCCGCGAGCACACGCTGGCCGAGACACTCCAGCGGAGCCTGCTGCCCAGCTCCCTGCCCGACCACTCGGCCGTGGAGGTCGCCCACCGCTATCTGCCCGCCCTGGAAGGCGTGGGCGGCGACTGGTTCGACGTGATCCCCCTGCCCGGCGCCCGGGTCGCCCTGGTGGTCGGTGACGTGGTGGGGCACGGCCTGCACGCCGCGGCGACGATGGGTCAGCTGCGCACCGCGGTGCACAACTTCTCCGCCCTGGACCTGCCCCCGGACGAGCTCCTCGGACATCTGGACGAGCTGGTCGCCCGGATCGACAGCGACGGGAACGTCGAGCGGGACAACGAGAGCGTCTCGGGAGCCACGTGTCTCTACGCGATCTACGACCCGGCATCCGGGACGTGCGCGCTGGCACGCTCCGGGCATCCCGAGCCGGCCCTGGTGCGCCCCGACGGCACCGTGGAGTTCCTGCGGGTGCCCGGTTCACCACCGCTCGGTCTGGGCGGCGGCCTGCCCTTCGAGACCACCGAAATCGCCCTCCCCGAGGGATCCCGCCTGGTCCTCTACACAGACGGCCTGATCGAGAACCGGGAACGGGGCCTCGACACCGGCCTCGAGGGACTGCGTCACGCCCTGGCCCACCCGGACCGGACACCGGAGGAGACCTGCCGGGACGTCCTCGACGCGGTGCTGCCCGCTCGGTCGAGCGACGACATCGCCCTGCTCGTGGCCCGTACCCGCCTGCTGGACCCCTCCCACGTGGGCGAATGGGACGTGCCCAACGATCCGGCGGTCGTCGCCGGCATCCGGTCGGACGTCACTCGCCGGCTGGAGACCTGGGGGCTGGAGGAGATGGCCTTCACGACGGAGCTGATCATCAGCGAGCTGGTCACCAACGCCATCCGCTACGGCACGGAACCGATCCGGCTGCGGCTGGTCCAGGACCGCGACAGCCTGATCTGCGAGGTCGCCGACGGCAGCAGCACCTCGCCACACCTGCGCCGGGCCGCGACCACCGACGAAGGCGGACGGGGGCTGTTCCTCGTCGCCCAGTTCGCAGAGCGCTGGGGCACCCGCTACACGGCCCGGGGCAAGGTGATCTGGACGGAACAGTCCACCCAGAGCCCGGTGAGCGACCCCGACGGAGTGTCGGCCGACGCCCTGCTGGACCAGTGGGAGGACGCGGCCTGGTGAGCCGACGGCGCCGGGGCCGCATGCCTCACGGAGTGCGGAACCCGCGAAACGTCACGTGCTTCCGGGTCTCGAACCCGAGCCGCTCGTAGAGCGCGATCGCGCCGGTGTTCGCCTCGGCCACATGCAGGAAGGGACGATCGCCCCGGCCCACGATGCGCGCGACGAGCGCGCGCACCAGACGGGCGGCGTGGCCCTGTCCGCGTGCCTCGGGAGCGGTGCAGACAGCGCTGATCTCTGTCCATCCAGGAGGCCGGAGCCGCTCCCCCACCATCGCCACCAACGTGTCGCCGTCGTGGACGCCGAGATAGGTGCCGAGTTCATGGGTGCGCGGCCAGAACGGACCCGGCCGGGTCCGTTCGACGAGGTCGAGCATCCCGGGCACGCTCTCAGCGCCCAACCGGACCACGGCGGGGTCGGGTTCGGCACGCGACACATCCGAACGGCTCTCACCGGCCCAGACCATCTGGCGGCCCTCGAGGACGAAAACCGGCTCCCAGTCCGACGGCGGCGTCGCCGGGCAGCTGAACATGTCGGCGAACTCGCCTCGCCCCAGCAGCCTGGCGAGGTCGTCCCACTCCTCCGAGTCCGCCTCCGCGGAGACCGCGGAAAAGGTCGCGACTCCCGGCAGATAGGTGACAGCCCGGCCGAATCGGCGAGCCAGATGCCCGTGGTGGCCGCGAAGCGACTCCCCCACCGGGTCGTCGAGTGCGACGACGTCGCGGAGACCTGTCATCGTGCTGCGCCGCTCCTGCCCTTGGTCGAAGCCGGTCGCCCCGTGACGGACACGGTGCCACCGGATGCCGGCTGACCATCGTAGTCAGCCCCGGTCCTCCCCTTGTCGCCCGCGGGCTTGCGCGGTTGCCCGCGCGAGCGGCGGTGGGCAGGCGAGGGGGTGGTGAGGACGGCCAGGCACGCGACGACGAGGGCGATGCCCAGCCAGCCCGTGGCGGGGAGGCGCTCGCCGACGACGAGGACGGCGAGGACCGCCGCGACAGCCGGTTCGAGGAGCGACAGGGTGGTGGCGGTGCTGGCGGGCACGTGTGCCAGCCCCCAGCCGAAGAGGACGTAGCCGGCGAACATCGGCACGAGAGCCATGTAGCTGCCGACCGCCGCGTTGGACCAGGAGTTCACGAGCGGTCCGCCGGTGACCGCCAGCACGGGCAGGAGCAGCAGGCCGCCGATCCCGAAGACGGCGCCCATGGCAGCGCGGGAGGGGATGTCGCGGGCAATGACCCGGTGCGCGGCCCAGGAGTAGAGGGCGTACGTCACGGCGGCGACGAGGCCGAGACCCACGCCGAGCAACGTGTCGGCCACGGAGGCCCGTCCCGTGCCGTCGGCGGCGTGCGCGGCTTCGGCCACGCACAGCAGGACGGTGCCGAGCAGCCCGAGGGCGGCCGCGAGCATCCAACGCCGTGTGAGCCGGCGGCCGTCGATGACGCGTTCGATGAGGGCCGAGGCGAGCGGGGCGGTGCCGATCGATACGACGGTGCCCACGGCGACTCCCGCCAGGTGCATGGAGCTGTAGAACGCCAGGGGATAGACCGCCACCGAGGCGGCGCCGAGCAGGACCGTGCCGCGCTGGTCGCGCAGGCCCGCGATGCTCCGGGCGATCTGCCGCGTGGCGACCAGGGCTTGCAGCAGTCCGCCCAGGCCCATGGCGACGGCACCGACGGCCAGCGGACCCACGTCCGGGGCGAAGGTGGCGGCCGTGCCCGTCGTCCCCCACAGCACGGAGGCGGCCAGCACGCACAGGGCCCCGATTCCCGCGGACCGGCCGCGGTCGATCCCCCTCACAGCCGGTCCAGCAGGGCCGCCGCCATCGAGCGGGCATGCTGGACACGCTCACCGTCGCCCTCCAGGCCGGCGCGTGCCATCGCGCCCTCCAGCAAGAAGGCGAGGTGCTCGGCCATCGCGCCGGCCTCGTCGGGCCGATCGGGCAACAGCTCCTCCAGGTGGCCGGCGATCAGACGCTCCACCTCTTCCTTGTGGGCACGCACCACGGCCCGGCCCTCGTCCCCGGCCGGGAGTTCGGCGGCGGCGTTGAGCAGACCACACCCCCGGAAGCCGTGCTCGTACGCGTACGCCGCGTGATCGGCGTACGCGTCGAACACCGCCAGCACGCCATCGCGCGGGCCCTCGACCCGCTCCAGCCGGGCCCGGTACAGACCGAGCCACTCCTCATGCCGGGCGTCGAGGTAGGCCCGGACCAGGTCGGCCTTGGAGGAGAAGTTGTTGTAGAGGCTCATCTTCGCCACGCCGGCCTCGGCAGTGATCGTGTCGATGCCGGTCGCGACCACGCCGTCGGCGTAGAAGCGCCGAGCCGCCGCCTCCAGCAACCGCTTCCGGGCCGGACGCCGCCTCCCGCTTCCCGCCGTGCTCACGTGGGTCTCGCTCATCGCAATCCAAACTAGGTAGGTAGGTCTACCTAGCTTAGGGGAATGCGTGGGATGAGGGAAGCTGAACCTGCTGCGCACCCCCTTGCTATGGTGCGCCGATGTCATCGATCAAGCAGTTCCAAGTCACCTTCGACTGCGCGGAACCCGCGCGCCTCGCCGGGTTCTGGTGCGAGGTGTTGGGGTACGTCGTACCGCCGGTTCCGAAGGGGTTTGCCACTTGGGAGGACTACCACCGCTCGCTGCCGCCTGAGGAGCAGGTCACCTACTTCGCCTGCAGCGATCCCTCGGGTGCGGGCCCGCGCCTGCTCTTCCAGCGCGTTCCCGAAGGGAAGGTCGTCAAGAATCGGGTGCATCTCTGCGTGCGGGCGGGCACCGGGCTCGTGGGTGCGGAGCGCCTCGCCACACTCGAGGCCGAGTGCGCCCGACTGGTCTCCCTCGGTGCGGCACACGTGCGAACGCTGCTCGCCGATGGCACCAACGAGTCGTGCATCGTGATGCAGGACATCGAGGGCAACGAGTTCTGTCTCGACTGACCAGGCGGTGCCCCGGTCACGGAGAACACCGTGACCGGAGCCCCAGGGTCAGCCACCGCGGAAGGTGTCGACCGCCGCTAGTTCCGGTACCGGAACACGATCCGGCCGCGCGTAAGGTCGTACGGCGGGAGCTCCACCAGCACCCGGTCTTCCAGCATGATCTTGATGTAGTTCTTGCGGATCTTCCCGCTGATGTGCGCGAGTACCTGATGGCCGTTCTCGAGCTCCACGGTGAACATGGCGCTGCGCAGGCACTCGACGACCTTGCCCTCGACTTCGATGACGTTCTTGTTCTTGGTCATCGCACCAGCTCCAGGCTGCTGCTCATCGGCCGGGCGCCGATGCCCTCGAACAACGCCGAGGCCGCTTGGTTGGACTCATCGACCTCGGTCCAGGCCCCGGCGAACCCGGAGCGGTGCAACGTCCCCAGCGCGTGAGCCAGCAGCGCCCGCGCGATGCCACGGCGCTGCTCGCCGGCCCGGACCGCGACCAGCCCGATGCGCGGCCGGATCACCGTCACCACCCGGATCAGACCCAGGTAGCGGTCCGGCGCCGCGGCCACCGCGTACTTCGACGGGTCGACGATGGTGTCGCCTTCGGCGCGGGGCATCACCTCCGCGGGCATCGACTGCCACCCGACGCTCGCCTCGACTTCGTCACGGATCGCGCGGTCCACCGCCCGCAGCAGAGTCTCGTCCGCCTGACCGGCGGGCACGATCGTCACGCCCGCAGGCGGCAGCACCGCTTCGAGCCCGGTGACCCGAGGGTCGGTCGGCACGACGTACTCCCACTCGCGGCGCCGGACCGCGAAACCGGCCCGCCGCCAACCGGCCGTCAACTCGACGTCGGCTTCGTCGACCACCGTGTACAGCGGCGCGGACAGTTCCGCCGGCATCGCCTCGGCGAGCCGGTCGAAGGTGGCGTCGTGCCAGGCGTCGATACTGACGAACAGGCGTCCGTCGGGCCGGTGTTGCGCATGCCCGCGACCGACCACCAGGTCGTCATCGAGCGCATGCCATTGCCTGTCCGCGACACGCGTGATCACCACCGCGTTCTCGCTCAGGCCAGCCGCAAAAGGCTTTGTGTCCATCGGAGTCTCCTTCAAGAGTGCCTCGACCTCAGGCGCTCCTGGCGACACCGAACGTCAGCCGCCGGACCGTGACGGGTTGAGGGAGCACCCACGGGTAACTGTGTTCACGGGGCTCACCTCCATACGACGACTCACGGTCCACCGCGAAATTAGCAGCGGGGCGCCGCCTCGCTCAATTCATTTCCCATGGCCTTCACAGTCCTGCATCGCGCGCGAGCAGCGCCGCCTGAACCCGGTTGTCGCACCCGAGTTTGCTGAGGATGCGGCTGACGTACGTCTTCACGGTGGCTTCGCTCATGTGCAGCCGCTTGCCCGTGTCCGCGTTGGACAGGCCCTCGCCGAGGAGGGCGAGCACGTCGCGCTCCCGGGCGGTCAGGCCGTCGAGGCGGCGTCTGGCCTCCTCCGCGCGGGCGGTGGCCCCTGGGGAGGCGAGGGCGTCCGCCACGTGCCGGGTGGCCGCCGGCGAGAGATAGGCGTTGCCGGCGGCCGCCGCCCGCACCGCGTGGATCAGCTCATCGGGCGCGGTGTCCTTGAGCAGGAAGCCCGCGCCGCCGTGACCGAGCGCGCGCAGTACGTTGTCGCGCTCGCCGAACGTGGTGAGGATCAGTACCCGTACCTGCGGTGCGGCGCGGCCCAGCTCGGCCAGGGCCGTCAGCCCGTCCATCACCGGCATCTGGATGTCCAGCAGGGCCACGTCGACGGCGGTGCCGCGGGCGTTCTTCACCGCCTCCCGGCCGTCACCGGCCTCTGCGACCACGTCGATGTCGTCGGCCGAGTTGAGGATCATCCTGATGCCGGCCCGGATGAGCGGCTCGTCGTCGGCGACGAGGACCCGGATCACACGGCCTCCTGGGGCGGTGTCGGTCGGAAAGCAGATGGCATGGCCTCGCCATCATGCCTTGATCCGGTCGGGTGCATCGCACAGACGGCTCCACAGCGCGGGCCGGCTCATTTCTCGGACTTGCGGATCAGCTCTCGTCCTTGAAGGTCTGCTTGGCGACCAGCTCTCCGTCGCGGAAGCAGAACCGGAAGATGGTGGAGATGTCGTCGGGGTCGTCGGACCCGAAGTGGCGGCAGGTCGCGTCCTTGGGTGTCCGCGGGCCCTGGTCCTCCAGATCCGCCGTCAGAAACGAGTCCTCCTCGGGCAGTTTGGCCTGTACCTCGGCTTCGGGATCGCCGGTCCTCACCGACTCGTACACACGCACCGGGATCGTGGACTTGTCCAGCTCGTCCATCAGCGTGCTCACTCCCCAGACGCCCAGGGTGATCACGCTCACGACGAGGACGACGGCGGTGACGGCGCAGCCGATGGCCACGTTCTTCTTGCTGCTCATGATGGCGGCGTACTCCCGCTGGTTGTCGGAACGGTTGATGACCGTTCCACCGTTGCCCGCTGGGCCCGCCTCCGGCTGTCCCGCAAAGTCGTCGTCCGGACCGACGGAGGTCGCTTCGTCCGGGCCGGGCCCGGGCTCGCCGTGCCCGGTGCTGTAGGGCAGCATCCCCGCGATGCGGAAGCCGCCGTCCGCGGTGGGGCCGGTGTGCACCATGCCGCCGATGAGCCGGGCCCGCTCGCGCAGGCCGGCAAGTCCCTGACCGCCGCTGATCGCTGCCGGGGCGTCCGACGCCCCGGCCGGCGCGGGTCCGTTGGCGACCTCCACCACCAGGCTGTCCGGCTCGTAGCGCAGGGCAAGGGTGATCGGGGCGCCCGGGGCGTGCTTGTGCGCGTTGGTGAGGCCCTCCTGGGCTATGCGGTACGCCGCGTGGTCGGCGGCGGGCGCCAGTGGCCGGGCGGTGCCGGACCGGTGCAGCTCCACGGTCGCGCCCGCAGCCCGGGACGTTGCGACCAGGCCGTCGATGGAGGCCACCGCCCGGGAGAGCGGACGCCCGCCGCCCGTGTCGGTGGCCACGACCGGAGAGTGCCTGACACGCTTCCCGGCATGCTCGCTGTGGCCGTCGGGCCCGTTCCGGTCGTCCCGGTCCTCGTGGAGGATGCCGACGGCCTCGCGCAGCTCCCCCATCGCGGCCACGGAGGCGTCACGCAGGATCCGGACCCCGTCCCGCTGGCGATCGGTCAGGTCCGGATCGACCTGCAGGGCGCCCGCGTGCACGGAGATCAGGGCGAGTTGGTGGCCGAGGCTGTCGTGCATGTCCTGGGCGATGCGACCGCGCTCCAGCAGACGCGCCTGCCGTGCCACCATCGCCTGCTCGCGCATGAGCTGGGTGTTGTTCCGCTGCAGTGCGTCCAGCAGCGAGCGGCGTTGCGCCCGGTAGCGGGACACCAGCCCCGGCACGATCCCCAGCGTGAGAAAGGCCGCCGCACTCAGTGCGCCCGTGACGGGCAGCGACAGACCGGAGCCGCTGATCTCGTGGTGGGCGGACACCACGGTATGGAGGACGAGCCCGGCAGCGAATGCGGCGACCACGCGCCAGGGCTTCATGATGCGGCTTCCCGCCGACCAGCTCGCATAGACCAGCAGCGGCACCGCGGACGGCAACACCGCTGCCGCGCAGGCGGAGACGACCAGCACCGTCGCCGGCAGCGCGCGCCTGGTCAGTGACAGCACGGCGATGCCCGCTACGACAGCGAAGGTTCGTACACCGAACCCGGCCCTCACTGATTCGAACAGCGCCGCGAACCCAGCGAGGGCGACGGTGAGCACGATCTCCCCGGCGATCCTTCTGCGGCTCCAAGGGGACGCGGCGGCAAGCCGGGCACGGAGCTGCCGTACGACGCGGGCGGTGTGTGCTTCGTCCAGTTCCACAGGCCGACGATATTCAGCGCGCGGGTGCACCGCATCATCCCTGCGGCGTGGCGGCGAACGACGAAAGTGAACAACCACAGGTATGGCAGGCGCTGTTGGGCGCGCCCGGGCCGTCGACCTTGGTCGCTGCGAGCCACGACTTCCGGGGACTGCTTCGAGCCGCCCGTCGCGGTGACGATGGTTTCAGCAGAGCGGAAGCGGTGCGGGCCGTGCACAACGGGGCCGCGCGAGGGACGAACAGGCGGGAGCCGTCACGTGGACAACGCACAGCTGCAGGCGCACGATCGGTTCAGCGTCCTCCAGAAGATGACCGTCATGGCCAACCAGTACGTGGTGACCGTGGCCTGTCCCGACGGCTCGGAGGGCGAGGTCGTCGCCTTCGCACAGCAGAAGCGGATGGCGCTCAAGGAACAGGTGACCCTCTACACCGACGAGTCCAAGGACCGCGTCCTGTGCACCTTCGAGGCCGGCCAAGTCCTGGACATCGGCGCCGTCTACACCGTGCGGGACGAGGAGGGGATCCCCATCGGCTCGTTCCGCGAGAAGCCTGTCGCCTCCTTGCTGCGCTCGACGTGGATCCTGGAGCAGCCGGGCACGATGGAGCTGGCCGGGCGCGAACGCAACCTGTCGGTGGCCCTGCTGCGCCGGGTCTGGGAGTTTCTTCCGTTCACCGATTTCGTGCCGTTCGTCTGGCCGTACCACTTCGATTTCGCCGTGGGCGACAAGCGGTTGATGGCGTTCGACAAGAAGTTCGGGCTGCGCGACCGCTACGTGCTCGACATCGCGGCCCCGGACCTCGACCGCCGCCTCGCCCTCGCACAGGCCGTTGCGCTGGACGCCCTGGAGTCACGATGACGCACGTCAAAGACATGGAAGACAGCGAGCCATTGAGCGGAATCGGAGACGAAGGCTGCATGGAAGCGATCAAGGAGCCCGATTGGAACACCATCGGAATCCTGGGGGCCGCCCGCGGTGCCCGGGGGTCCGCCGAGGGACCCATGGGTACCGAGCATCTATTGGCCGGCATCACCACGGCCAAGGGGCCGGCGCGCAAGGCGCTCGGCGATGAAGGAGCGACCAGGACCACGCTGATGGTGGTACTGCGGGACAGAATGCACCGGGACGGTGCGTGGAGCGGTGCCGACGACGCCGAGGCGAGCGTTGCGGCGCAGGACGTGCTGGGGGACGACGGCGGTCGGGAACACCTCACCGGCGCCGCTGCCAGGGCGCTGACCGCGGCGATGGGGCAGGCGCGGCGGGAGGACGCGGCGAAGTTCACCGCCGTTCATCTGCTGCGGGCGTTGCTGGAGGAGGACAACCGGGCGATGGAACTGCTGGGCGCATGCCGCGTCTCGCCGCAGGCCGTACGCGCCCGGCTCGACGGCGGAACCGGCGGCCGGCAGGACGGCCTCGCCCCCTTGCTGCACGCCACCCGCGACGTTCTTCTCGGCCGTAGCCACTATCGGCACACGCCCTTCTGGCAGCGGTGGGTACTCAAGTTCGCCGGGATCAACTGGGCTTCGAGGCCTGCCTGGTGGGTCAGCATGGAGACCTACGACCAGGCACGCCGTCTCGGCCACGGCGTGGTGGGCACCGAGCATGTCCTGCTGGCGGTTCTGGCCACCCACGAGGTCGCGCTCCAGTACCCGCACATGGTGAAGGAGAGCAGCCCCGCTCCCGGCACCCGGTACGCGGGCGGTGAGCGGCTGGCCCGCCTGGGCATCGACTACGCCTCGGTTCACGCTGCCCTGACCGGTGACCGCGTCCGGCTGACGGCCGATGCCCGGCCCGTCAAGACGTACCTCGGCGAGATCGCGCGCCCGCGCCCGGTGCGGTCGGCCGACTCCTGTAGCGCGTCGGCAGATGACCCGGGCACCGGCCCGCTGGTCGAGACCCTCCTGAGGGAGGAGACACGCGCCCGGCAGCTGATCGACACACTGACCACCGCTCCCGGTGACTGACGGTGCGGTCACCAGAAGATCGCGATCGCCTCCAGCGTCACCTCGCGGGTGTCCTCGCGCCAGCCGGTCATCTTGCCGAGACAACGGGCCGTGAAAGTGCCGGCCGGGATCGAGCGGCGCGCGTTCCCGGGGGCCACGACGCGCATGTGCACCGGGGGCCGCTCGGCGCCGTATTCGGCCCGCAGGACGAATCCCTCCGCGACGTCGGGCACGCCGGTGAACACGCCTTTGACCGAGACGAATTCGCCGATGCGGCTCAGGGTCACCGCACGGCCGGCGGCCAGGTTGTCGGCGAGGTTGCGGTTCGGGACGACGGTCAGTGTGGTCAGGTCGGCGTGGACGATGGCGTCGGCCCGGTCGAAGGCCTCCATGACCACGCCGATCACATTGATCGGTTTGTCCTTGCGCACGAACTTGCGGAACGTCTCCTGGCTGACGTCCCGCTTCAGCCGGAAACGGAACAGCCACGTCAGCACCCGGCTCCAGAAGCCGACACTCGTGTCGACCTTCGTCCGCAGCTCGACGGCCTCCTCCAGCGCGGACCGGTAGTTGCCGATCTCGTACAGGTCCATCACCGCCTGCTCGTCGAGGTACAGACATATGCTGTACGCCGACTGCCAGCGCCGCATGTGCCTGCGCCGCTCCCGGGAATGGCGCACCAGGACCACCGCGAGCACCACCGCGCCGGCGGCCGTCACCAGCCAGACCGTCATCCACGGCCACCAAAGGCTCCACCACAGTGCGTCAGTGACAGCCACGGATCTCCTTGAAAGCCTCGGAAAGGGACGAGCCGGCGGCATCCACCATCCGTCCGCCCGTCCGCCCCGCCGCGCGCCGCAGTGCGCCCGGGTCGGCCTCGCCGAAGTGGACGGGGTAGGTGTGGACGGCGGCGCGCACGGCGGTGGGCAGCGCCTTGTGACGGCGTACGAACTCCGCATAGGACAGGCCCGCGTTGTTCTCGCCGTCCGTCATCAGGACGAGTGAGACGGAGCGGTCGGGGTCGGCGGCCAGTTCGCGGGCGGCGGTGCGGTACCCGCGGTCGAGGGCGGACCAGACGGCGGTGGCATCGCCGTATCCGCCCCTGGCGACGGTGTCGGCGAGGGCCGTCAGGTCCTTCGGGCCGGTGACGGTGACGGTCTTCTCCTCCAGGACTCGGCCGCCGAACCGGACGACGGTCAGCCGCTCGCCCCGGTAGAAGCGGGTGAACTTGCCGGAGGCGGAGGGGTCCGCGCCGCTGAGTCCGGCGAAGGCCTCGCGCAGAGCGGACATCCGGGCACCGCGCATCGAGCCGGAGAAGTCGAGCAGGAAGACGACCTGGCTCGTGGTGCGGCGGTCGGGGTCACCGTAGTCCGCCAACAGGCCTTCGACGACGGCGGGTTGGTCGGGGTAGAAGAGCGCGTTGCCGACCGGTTCGCGCAGCCGGGCGTCCCGGGTGACCGTCGTGTTCACGGGGCGGCGCAGAGTCTGCCGCATGATCTGCCGCTGCACCGAGTCGCGCCGCAGCCACTCGGTGACCTTGTCGTACGCGGTGCGGTGGGCCTGGTCGAGCAGGAGCAGCGGGAAGTCCGCCAGGACCATGCCGTCTTCGGGGCGGACGACCTCCAGACGGTCGTCGAGGCGGTCGGTGGCGTTGAGGGCGAGCAGATCGGACTCGTAGGTGATAAGGGCGTTGGTCTCGTCCTGGTGGTCGGCGTAGGCGTCGACGAGGGCGGGACCGGTGTCGGCGGTGAGGGTCTGGCCGGAGCGGAAGCCGCGCAGCCGGTCGCAGGAGACGTCCTCGGGGCGCAGCGCGGCCCCGGTGCCGGCCGCGGCGGTGGCGACGCCGACGAGGGCGGCGAGCCCGCTGCCGGCGTGCCGGGGGTCGGCCATGCCGAAGCGGACGGTGCCGGTGGCGGCGGCGTCCGCGATGTCCGCCCAGGTGAGCCGGCCGCCGGGCACCCGGGCGCGAAGCTTCCGTGCCACGTCCGGCTTCAGGCCGATGACGACGGGGGACGTCATGGTGGAGGTGCGCTGCACCCCCCGGATCGCGCTCTTGTCGGTGAGACGCAGATAGCGGTCGGAGGACAGCCACGCGAGGTCGTACCTGTCGCGGTCCGGGTTCTTCGTCTCGGCGTCGGCCCGCTGGTCCAACCGCAGGTCGACGCCGGTCTCGTCCTTCAGATCGCCCAGCAGTGGAGCCAGTACGGCGAGATCGGGACTGGCGAGCACGCGCAGTCGGACCGTTTCATCGCCGTCGTCGCCCGAGCAGGCGGTGAGCAAGGTGGCCACGAGCGCCAGGCAGAGCGCCAGCCGGCCCGCACCGCGCCTCACTGGCTGCCCGTCCGGTCCGGGCAGTCGCCGACGATCTCGATCATCTTCTCCAGCAGGGGCAGGCTGGGCAGGACCGCCCGGGTGTCGTCGGAGGAGGTGGTGGGCACCGGGATCTGCCGGTCGGTGAGGAACCGGGTGAGCTCGTCGCTGGCCGCGCCGCCGGTCACGCCGTTGGTTGCGCCGCTGGTTGCGTTGCGGGCCCGGAAGCCCAACTCCATGGCTCGGTGCTGGAGTTCGCGGTCCTCGCTGACCAGTTCACCGAGCCGGGCGCCGTCGCCGGTCAGCGCGACGAGCTGGGGTTCGGTGACGAAGCGTGTGGACGGGTAGAGCAGGACGCGCTCGTCGTCGGTCGCGCCCTTCTCGGCCTCGCGCTCGATCTGGTGGGCGAGGAACTGGTGCTCGTAGATCACCGAGACAGGTGCGATGCTCTGCCCGTCGGGGGACAGATACGTCTCGGCCCGCTCGGAGGACGGCAGGCCCTGTTCGACGAGGAGCGGCTTGATCTTCCGCGCGAGTTGCTCGGCTTCGGTCTCGCTGTCCGGCGCGTCGTTCCCGTGCTCGACGAAGGCCACGAGCCCGAGGTAGGTGCCGCCGGAGTTGGACTCGCAGATGTCCGAGGTCTGGGCAAGGATCTTGTTGCCATTGCGGACGTGGTCGTCGCGGTCGATCTCGTCCCAGCGGTAGCCGTCCTCGGGATCGCGCTGGACGCCCTTCCTCTTGCCGCGCGCGAGATCGAGGAACCGCCGCATGTCGAGGGTGTAGTACATCGGCCGGCCGCCCGAGCCCGGCAGGCGCTTCGCGACGCCCTCCGCCGTGAGCACCTCGGCGTAGTCCCGGTAGGTGGCCAGCACGATGGGGCTGACGAACGGACGGTACAGCAGCACCGGACGGTTCGCCCGGGCGCGCTCCCGGCTGATCAGGTCGGAGGCCGGCTGGCCGGAGGGGAAGACGACGTCGTATCCCTCGTAGTCCTGCTTGGCGATCTCACGCGAGCCCATGTTGGTGATGTGCACGCGGAAGCCGTGCTTCATCAGCAGCCTCTCGACCACGGGGTCCTGGAAGAAGTCCCTCTTCGAGGCCATCTTGGCCTCGATGGTGACCACCTGCCGCAACGGCAACAGCAGGTTCCCGGAGGCCACGAGCAGGACCAGCCCGACGACCGGGACGGGCAGCGCCGACGCCAGCACCTTGCGCAGGCGTCGGCGCGGGGGTCTGGTGACGGTTAACCGCGGCTCCTCGGCGGCGGGTCTGTTCGCGGGCACCTGCGTCTCCCCCCGTGACACCTGCGTTCTCCCCCCGTGGGCCCGGACCAGGATCGTCGGTGTTGCCGATGTACCCCGAACGGCCCTTCCCGGAACGTCGGTTGAACCCGAATGGGCAGGACGAATGTTCGGACACGCGGCGAGGTGGGGTGCGAGCATGGGACACGTTGGTCTGACCGGCATGACGCTGTCGACGGGGATGAGTGGCATGAGCGAGCGCACTGGATCTTTGAGCGAGGCCATCGGTGGGGTGGAGGTCCTCCGCCGGGTGAGCAACACCTTCTACGACCGGGTCCTGGCCGACCCTCTGCTGGCGCCGGTCTTCGCCGATTTCACCCGCACTCACATCGAGCACGTGGCCATCTGGCTGGACGAGGTCTTCGGCGGTCCGGAAGCGTTCACCCAGGACCTGGGCGGCCATCAGGCCCTGCTCCGCTCCCACCTCGGACTGGCCATCACCGAGGAGCAGCGCCTGCGGTGGATGGAGCTGATGACGGAGGCCGTCGAGAAGGAACTCCCCGACGACGACCTGCTGCGACAGCAGGTGATGGCGTACTTCGACTGGGGCACGAAGATCGCCCGGTCCGTCTCGGCCGAACCCGACGACACCGACCTGGGCGACCCCGGTCCCACTCCCCGCTGGGGCTGGAAGGGGCTGTCCTAGCAGCTCCACCGGTGGAGGGAGAGTGGTCAGCCGGCCGTGCGGGCCTCGGCCATCAGCGCCGTCACCCCGCGGCGGGGGCGGTAGCCGAGGACCGCGCCCGCCCGCTCCGACACGTACACCCGGTCGATCGACGTCGGCAGCGTCCATCCGTGCCGGCCGAACCCGGCTGCCACCTCAGGGACCCGTCGTGTGATGAGCGCGGCCGGATCGTGCCGCAGTTGCCCGCGGTCCTCGATCCGCCACGGATACGGGCCGGCGATGTTCAGCACACCGGCCGCCTCCCGGGGGCCCAGGACGGCGAGCAGGTGAGCCTCTGTCACATCGGCCAGGTCGACACCCCGGTAGAGCCGGTGCCTGGCCTGGACCGCCGGCGGTTCGGGGAAGCACCGGGCGATGCGCAGACACACCGTGCTCAACGCGCCCGCCGCGGAGAGCACCAGGTCTTCGGCCGCGAGTTTCGTCTCGTCGTAGATGTCGCGCGGCCGGCAGACGAGGTCCTCGGTGACCCAGACCGCCTCGTCCACCGGCTCCAGCGCGTGCCCGTACACCGAGGTCGAGCTGGTGTAGACGAAACGGCGCACCCCGGCAGCCGACGACGCGTCCAGCAGGTCCCGGGTCGCCCCGACGTTGATCTCACGGAACTCGCCGTCCGGGCGCACACCGACGTGAGGCGCGTGCAGGGCCGCCGTGTGGACGACCGCCCCTGCCCCCGACAGTGCATGGCTCCACGTCCCGGGGTCGCGCAGGTCCGCCACCACGGACGGGCCGGGCGACGGCAGGCGATCGACACCGACGACCGAGCGGCCCGCGGCCCTGAGGCGGCGCGCGATGGCCGAACCGACCAACCCCGCTGCCCCGGTCACCACGACATGCCTCGACTGCTGCGACATGAACACCCTCTCCCGGGCGAGTTGGACGGCTTCACTGGAAGGCCGGCACGACCTCCTTGATGAACAGTTCCAAAGACTTGCGCTTCTCCTCGTGCGACAGGCTGGTATCGATCCAGAAGCTGTACTCGTCGACGCCGAGTTCCTCATAGGTGTGCAGCCGCTCGATGACCTCGGCCGGGGTGCCGATCATCGCCGTCCTGTGGAGCGACTCCGGCCGGTCCTCGAACTTGGACTCCGGGCTGGGCGTCAGGAACCCGTTCCGTGGAGTGGTCTTGTTGCCGAATCAGGCGTCGAAGGTGCGGTAGAAGCGGTTGATCGCCTCCACCGCCGGGCGCCAGCCGTGTGTGATGGTCTGCGTCCAGCGCACCTCGTCCACCCACGACTGTCTGTTCCGGGCGAACCACCTCGCGATCAACATCCTGTCCACGGACCAACTCGACGTCGTGGCTACGTTCGCGACCAAGGCAAGGGACAAGTTCGCGGACGTGGAGTGGGAGAGCGGCCCGTTCGGCAGCCCGCTGATCGCTCGGAGCAGCGCGCAGATGGAGGTCGAGATCCGCGAGCGGCTGCAGGCCAGTACGCACACCGTGTTCATCTGCCGCGTGGTGCATGCCGCGGTCGCCGAGCGCCCTCCCATGGTCTACAGCGCGGGTAAGTTCTTCGACGGCGGCGCGCTCGCGCCGCTGGGATGACCGGCGGGCAGGCTCGGGAGACGGAGGAGGGTTCGGTGAATCGCGCGCAGAGCGAACCGCAGTGGGGGTCTCCCCGGCCGAAGGCCGGGGAGGTTCGATGCAGGCCAGGGTGATCGCCGAGATGCGCCGGCGCATCATCAAGGGAGACATCGAGCCCGGGGCTCCGCTCTCGGAACTCGCCCTCGCGGAGGAGTTCGGCGTCAGGGAGATCGACCTGCTCGAGCGGAATCTGCGCGAGGCCGATGAGGCGGTGGAGCGGGACGACCGGGAGCGGTACGCGGGGTTGGTCCAGGAGTTCCACGATCTGCTCATCGCCGGTGCCGACAACAGCAAGCTGGAGGCCCACTACCGGATGCTGATGAACCAGCTGGCGTACTCCCGGCTGGTGCACACGTCACTGGGCCAGCCGGGCCGTGCCCTGCAGTCGGACCGTGAGCACCACGTCGTCCTGGAGCTGATCCTGGAGAAGGACGGCGACAGCGCCGAGCACGTGATGCGTGAGCACGTCAGGGCCAGCCGGCGTGCGCTGCTGGCGGGGCTGCCCATCGGCGGTTCGAACGAGAGGTTCGGCGGGGCAGGTTCCCAGACCTAGTCCGCTTGCGCGCTGTCGAGTCGGTCGCGAAGGGTCGCGGCGAAGTCCTCGGCGCGCTCCAGCTGGGTGCGCAGGTCCTCCACACGCCGCTGTGCGGCCTGTTCGAAACCGCGTACCCGCTTCAGGAGTTCCTCCCGGTCGGAGGCGAGCAGTTCGTCGCCGGAATCGAGGCGGTCGGTCGCTGCGAGCAGTTCACGCATCTCGTCGAGCGTGAACCCGAGCGGCTTCATCCGTCGGATGACCATCAGCCGCTCGACGTCCCGCTCGGTGTAGAGGCGGAAGCCGCCCTGGGAGCGGGCCGAGGGGACGACGAGTCCGGTCTCCTCGTAGTGCCGGATGGTGCGCAGGGACAGTTCGGTCCGCGCTGCGACCTCGCCGATCTGCATGTGCTTGTCGTCCACGTCCCTGCCCTGACCTCGTCCGAAGCATCCCCGCCGATCTCTACCCTAACGTTAGGGTAGAGTTTCCCGCGGTGCGGGTCGCCTGTGTCGCCCTCCGTCTGCGTGCGGTGCGGGCTGCGGGGCCCGGCCGATCCCGTGTCGGGGCCGATGCCGCCCCCGGCGAAGACACTTCCGGCCCGACAGCGGGCCGATCGCGGGAGGCCCGCCCGGCCTTCCGCGCCGTCTTCCGTACGCCTCCCCCGCCCAGGGTGTGCCCGAGCACGACAGGTAGCTGTTCCCTTGTCCTCCTCCGTACTGTCTCCCGCCGCACGGCTGCGCGGCCTCGAGCCCGACTGGCTGCGTGATCCGAAGGTCTGGCGCACCGAGGTGCTGGGCGGGCTCGTGGTCGCTCTCGCACTGATCCCGGAGGCGATCTCCTTCTCGATCATCGCCGGGGTCGACCCGGCGATCGGCCTGTTCGCCTCCTTCACCATGGCCGTGACCATCGCGATCGTCGGCGGACGACGGGCGATGATCTCCGCGGCCACCGGGGCCGTCGCCCTCGTGATCGCCCCGCTGAACCGCGAGCACGGTTTCGGCCACCTGGTCGCCGCCGTGATCCTGGCCGGCATGTTCCAGATCGTCCTCGGCGCGCTCGGCGTGGCGAAGCTGATGCGGTTCGTGCCGCGCAGCGTGATGGTCGGCTTCGTCAACTCCCTCGCCATCCTCGTCTTCATGGCGCAGGTACCGGAGATGACGGACGTGCCCTGGCCGGTCTACCCGCTGATCGCGGCCGGGCTGGCGCTGATGGTGTTCTTCCCGAAGGTCACCACCGTGGTCCCCGCACCGCTGGTATCCATCGTCGTCCTGACCGTCGTCACGATCGCGGCCGGGATCGCCGTGCCGACCGTCGGCGACAAGGGCGAGCTGCCGTCCTCCCTCCCCGTGCCGGGGCTGCCGGACGTGCCGTTCACCCTGGACACCCTGACGACCATCGCGCCGTACGCGCTCGCCATGGCCCTGGTCGGCCTCATGGAGTCGCTGATGACCGCCAAGCTCGTCGACGAGATCACCGACACCCACTCCTCCAAGACCCGCGAGTCCGTCGGTCAGGGCATCGCCAACATCGTCACGGGGTTCTTCGGCGGCATGGGCGGCTGCGCCATGATCGGCCAGACGATGATCAATGTGCGGGTCTCCGGCGCCCGCACCCGGCTGTCGACGTTCCTGGCGGGCGCGTTTCTGATGGTGCTGTGCATCGTCTTCGGGCCGGTCGTCTCCGACATCCCCATGGCCGCCCTGGTGGCGGTGATGGTCATGGTGTGCTTCGCGACCTTCGACTGGCACTCCATCGCGCCGAAGACCCTCAAGCGCATGCCCGCCGGGGAGATCACCGTCATGGCGGTCACCGTCGCCTGCGTGGTCGCCACCCACAACCTCGCCATCGGCGTGGTCGTCGGCTCGGTCACCGCCATGGTCGTCTTCGCCAAGCGGGTCGCCCACCTCGCCGAAGTCACCGCCGCCACCGACCGCGACGGCACCAGGGTCGTCTACCGGGTGACGGGAGAGCTGTTCTTCGCCTCCTCCAACGACCTCGTCGGCCGGTTCGACTACGCCACCGACCCCGACCGGGTCGTCATCGACCTGTCCGCCGCGCACGTCTGGGACGCCTCCTCCGTCGCCGCCCTGGACGCCATCGAGACGAAGTACGCCCAGCGCGGCAAGACCGTCGAGATCATCGGGCTGAACGAGCCCAGCGCCCGAATCCACGGGACGCTCAGCGGCGAACTCACCGGCAGCCACTGACCGGCTCCTTCTCCGAGCGCTCGGCAGGTCTTACGGACTCGTGACGGCTGGGCGCGGTCCCCCGGTGTGGCGCCGGCTCCGCCCTACGGTGGGCGCATGCGTGTACTGGTCTCCGGCGGTGCCGGGTTCATCGGGTCCCATGTCGTCGAGGTGCTTCGGGCGCGCGGGCATGAGCCCCTCGTGTTCGACGTGCGCGAGGACCCGGGCGCGGACGTACGGGACCGGGACGCGGTGGTGCGCGCGCTGTCCGGTGTGGACGCCGTGTGCCATCAGGCCGCGATGGTCGGGCTGGGCACCGGGTTCGCCGATGCGGCGGACTACGTCTCCCACAACGACCTCGGGACCGCCGTACTGCTCACGGCCATGGCCGAACAGGGCGTGCGGCGACTGGTGCTGGCCGGGTCGATGGTGGTCTACGGGGAGGGCCGGTACACCTGCGCACGTCACGGGGTGGTACGGCCGGGGCCCCGGGCCGCCGCCGACCTCGCGGCCGGGCGCTTCGAGCCGCGGTGTCCGGTGTGCGGGGAGGAGTTGGCGCCGGGGCTGGTCGGTGAGGACGCTCCGGCCGATCCGCGGAACGTGTACGCGACGACCAAGCTCGCTCAGGAGCATCTGGCTGCCGCTTGGGCGCGCTCGACGGGCGGGGCGGCGGTGTCGTTGCGGTATCACAACGTGTACGGGCCCGGGATGCCCCGGGACACGCCGTACGCGGGTGTCGCCTCCTTCTTCCGTTCGGCGCTCGCCCGGGGCGAGGCTCCGCGGGTGTTCGAGGACGGGCGGCAGCGGCGGGACTTCGTGCACGTCCGGGACGTGGCGATCGCCAACGCGGTGGCACTGGAGGCGGAGACCGCCCCGGGTGTGCTCACGGCGTACAACACCGGCAGCGGCGACACGCACACCGTCGGGGACATGGCGCGGGCGCTGGCGTCGGCGTACGGCGGGCCCGAGCCGGTCGTGACCGGTGAGTTCCGGCTCGGGGACGTCCGGCACATCACGGCTGACTCGTCCCGGCTGCGGGCGGAGCTGGGGTGGAAGCCGGAGGCCGGGTTCGACGAGGGCATGCGGGAGTTCGCGGGGTCGGCCCTGCGTGGCTCGTAGGGCCCTGATGGACCGGTGGTGCTGCCCGTTTTCAGGAAGCGGCAGCGGGCAGCACCACCTCGAAGCGGCAGCCGCCGGGGATGTTGCGGACGGTGGCCCGGCCCTGGTGGGCCTCCACGATGCCGCGGACGATGGCCAGGCCCAGACCGGCGCCGGCGGGCGGGGTCCGGGCGTGGGAGCCGCGCCAGCCGGTGTCGAACACGCGGGGCAGGTCCTCCTCGGGGATGCCGCCGCAGCCGTCGGTGACGGACAGCACGACGCCGTCGGGCAGGCGTTCGGCGGCCACCATGACGGTGCCGTCCGCCGGGGTGCGCCGGATCGCGTTGACCAGGAGATTGCCCAGCACCCGGCTCATCTCCTTGCCGTCCACTTCCACCGGCACCGGCTCGACGCGGTCCCCGAGCAGTCGCACCCCGTGTTCGTGCGCCAGCGGATACGCCCCGGCGAGAGCGTCGCCGACCAGGTCGTAGACGGACATCCGGGAGGGCGACAGGGCCAGGGTTCCGGCGTGGATGCGGGAGAGTTCGAAGAGGTCGCCGACCATGTCGTTGAGGCGTTCGACCTCGGTGCGCATCTGCTTCAGGTAGCGGTCGGGGTCGGCGGCGACACCGTCCTCCAATGCCTCGGACATCGCGCGCAGTCCGGCCAGCGGGGTGCGCAGGTCGTGCGAGATCCAGGCGACCAGCTCACGGCGGGACGTCTCCAGGGCGCGCTCGCGCTCCCGGGACTCGGCGAGCTTCGCGCTCGTGGCCTCCAGTTCGCGGCTGACGTCGGCGAGTTCGGCGGTGGCGGCACGTCGGGGCGCGGTGAAGTCGCCGCCGTCGCCGAAGGAGCGTGCGGCGAGGGCGAGTTCACGGCTGCGGGCGACCACCCAGCGGCCCAGCAGCAACGCGGTGGCCAGCGACACGACGGCCGCCATCGCGACGACGGTCGTGACCACGGTCAGATCGTGCGCGGACAGGAACATCGCCCAAGCCACGGCGAGCGTGCCCGCGAGCATCGCGGTCACGGCCACCGCCGCCACGACGGTGAGCGATGCGGTCAGCGACCGGCGGCGCAGCAGCCACAGTGTTCCGGCGCCGAGCAGCCCGGCGACGCCGGCACCGAGCAGGGCGTACAGGGCGATGAGGAGGGTGTCGTTCACGGTCCGGGCTCCTCTCCGTCGGGGTCGAAGCGGTAGCCCACGCCCCACACGGTCTGGATCAGGCGGGGCAGGGCCGGGTCGTCCTCGACCTTGCCGCGCAGCCGGCGGACGTGGACCGTGACGGTCGACAGGTCGCCGAAGTCCCAGCCCCACACCTCGCGCATCAGGTCCTCGCGGCTGTACGCCCGGCCCGGATGCCGCAGGAGGAACGCGAGCAGGTCGAACTCACGCAGGGTGAGGGCGAGTTCGACGCCGTTCTTGGCGGCGCGGCGGGCGGCGGGGTCGACGGTGAGTCCGGCCGCGCTCAGGGGAGGCGCGCCGGTGAGGGGACGCGCCCGGCGCAGCACCGACTCCACCCGCAGCACCAGCTCGCGGGGGCTGAAGGGCTTGGTGACGTAGTCGTCCGCGCCCACTTCCAGGCCCATGATGCGGTCGTCCTCATCCCCGCGAGCGGTGAGCATGATGACCGGGACGGGCCCGAGACCGCGCAGCCGGCGGCACACCTCCAGGCCGTCCATGCCGGGCAGCATCAGATCGAGCACCACCAGGTCCGGCCAGTGCGCGGCGGCGCCGGCCAGTGCGCTCGGCCCGTCCCCGGCCCGGTCCACCACGTATCCGGCGCGGTCGAGATAGCCCGAGACGACCTCCGCGACCGTGGGATCGTCGTCGACGACCAGGACCCGCCCGGCCCCGGACGCCCGGCCGGCCGCCACCGGCTCGACAGATTGCTTGTCCATGCCGCCAGCCTCGCACCGCCGGACCCTCCACGTCGCGCCCCGAGCCGGCCCCTGCCACCGGCGTCCGCGTTTCGTAAGGAGCCGAAGTCCGATATGCGGCGTTCGCGTTCGTAGGGTGAAATCCGTGATGACCTCTTCCGCACCCGAGGACGTCGATGTCGTCCTCCCCTGTCTGAACGAGGCCGAAGCCCTGCCCTGGGTACTCGACCGCATCCCTCCCGGCTGGCGTGCCCTCGTCGTGGACAACGGGTCCACCGACGGCTCGGCCGACATCGCCCGCGCACTCGGCGCGACCGTCGTCGACGAGCCCCGCCGCGGCTTCGGCGCCGCCTGCCATGCGGGACTGACCGCCGCCACGGCCGACATCGTGTGCTTCTGCGACTGCGACGCCTCCCTGGATCCGGCCCTGCTCGTGCCCTTCGTTCGCGAAGTGCACGACGGCTCGGCCGACCTGGTCCTCGGGCGGCGCCGACCGCAGGGCAGAGGCGCCTGGCCCGCACACGCCAGGGCCGGCAATCTCGCGCTCTCCCTGATGCTGCGCCGCCGCACCGGCCTTCGGCTGCACGACCTCGGGCCCCTGCGCGCCGCCCGCCGCGCGTCACTGCTCGCCCTGGGCCTCACCGACCGGCGCAGCGGCTACCCCCTGCAGATGGTCGTGCGCGCCGCCGACGCGGACTGGCACATCACCGAGCACGACGTCCCCTACCTGCCGCGCAGCGGTGCCTCGAAGGTGACCGGCGCCTGGCGCGGCACCTGGCAGGCGGTACGGGACATGAGCCGCGTCCTGGCCGAGGCACCGGCCCCGCCCGCGACAGCCGCGGCGCCCTCACGAGGAGGCAGCCGCCGATGACCACCCTGCTCGTCATCGCCAAGGAGCCCCTCCCGGGACGGGTGAAGACCCGGCTCTGTCCGCCGTTCACGCCCGAGGAGGCGGCGACGCTGGCCGAGGCGGCCCTCACCGACACCCTGTGCGCGGTGGCCGCGGCACCCGCACGGCGCCGGATCCTGGTCCTCGAAGGAAAGGCCGGGCCCTGGCTGCCGCCCGGCTTCGACGTCGTGGCGCAGTGCGCGGGCGGCCTCGACACCCGACTGGCCGCGGCCTTCGCCGCCTGCGACGGCCCGGCCCTGCTGATCGGAATGGACACACCACAGGTCACGCCGGGCCTGCTCACCGTGGACTTCGACGGGTACGACGCCTGCTTCGGCGCCGCCGAGGACGGCGGCTTCTGGGCGCTCGGACTGGCCGCCCCGGATCCGGAGCTGGTGCGCGAGGTCCCGATGTCGACTCCCACGACCGGTGCCGTCCAGCGCGCCCGGCTCGTCGCCGCGGGACTGAACGTGCGTGAACTCCCGTGCCTGCGGGACGTGGACACCGCCGCCGACGCCGAAGCGGTCGCAGCCGCGGCGCCGCACGGTCGCTTCGCCGCCGCGCTGGCCGGGCTGCGGAACGGCGACGGCCGATGAGCACGGTAGTCGTGCCGGGCACGGCGGAGCACAGCTGGTCCGCCGACCCCTACGCCGACGCCCTCCGGGCCGGCCGCGGGCCGCTCTTCCTCCGCCGTGGCGACGGATGGCTGCTGCCCCTGGAGGTGGAGCGGTGGTGTGCCCGCGCCGACGCCGTGGACCGGGAGGTGCTCGACCGGTGCGAGGGTGCCGTCCTCGACGTGGGCTGCGGGCCGGGGCGACTGGTCGCGGAGCTGGCCGCACGGGGCCGGACAGCGCTCGGCATCGACGTCAGCTCTGCCGCCGTCGCCCACACCGTGGGGCTCGGCGCGCCGGCGCTGCCGCGTTCCGTCTTCGAACCACTCCCGGGCGAGGGCCGCTGGGGCAGTGCCCTCCTCGTCGACGGGAACGTCGGTATCGGCGGTGACCCGTGTGCCCTGCTCGAACGGCTCGCCCGGCTCCTCCGCCCCGGTGGCCTCCTCATAGCCGAGACGGCCCCGCTGGACATCGACGAGCGTGCCATCGTCCGTCTCGTCGGTGTCACCGGCGGCACCGGCGATCAGGGCGCCTGCGGCACCCCGTTCCCCTGGGCCCGGCTCGGCACGCCGGCGCTGCTCCGTTACGCCCGCCCGCTGGGCTGGCACACCGTCGCTCAGTGGTCGGCCGGTGGCCGCTGTTTCCTCGCCCTGCGCAACCGCAGTACCAGCAGCAGCGCCGAGCCGCCGAAGAGCACCGCCGTGATCAACAGCCAGCGGGCGAGGAAGCCGTCGGCGGACAGGCCCGTCGCCGCCGGGTAATGGTCCGCCACCCGACCGCTGATCAGGGGGAACCACACCAGCAGGAGCAGCAGGGACAGGGCGGTCGGCACCCGGACGTACATCGTCCGCTCCCGGTGGCCGACCGCTCCGAGCGACCGGACGACCGCCCGGTCCGCCACCGCGTACAGCGGCAGGAACACCAGGTCGTGCAGCAGCGCGGCGCCCACGAACCACAGCGCCACGCCGAACCAGTCGTCCGACAGCAGCCGCACGCCCGCGTATCCGGCGAGCGCGAACGAGCAGGCCAGGAGCAGGATCTGCAGGGGGCTTCCCAGCGGCGGGACCACGGTGCGCATCACAGGTCTCCGAAGGTCATCCGGGCGACCCACTTGGTGTTGAGCACACCGGGCGCCGCGGGCACGATGATCCGGGCCGGATGGCCGTGATCGGGGCTGAGCGGTTCGCCGTTGACGTCCAGCGCCAGCAGGGAGCGCGGGTCCCGCACCTGGTTGGCGCGCAGGGCCGCGCTGCGGAAGGCGCCGCTGCGCTGCAGGGACTCCACGAACACATCGGGCGCCGCGTTCGCGTCGTAGCCGACCAGGGCGGCGAGATCCCGCAGCCGTACGCCCCGCCACCACTGGTCGGAGGTCGACCAGCCCTCCACGCAGGCGATGGGCAACGCCGCACTGTGCAGGGGGAGCTCCAGCAGTTCGGCCCGGCTCAACCGGACCGTCCCGGAGCGGCCTCTGACCACCAGTCGCCACGCCGCCTCACTTGTCTCCGTGGCACTGATCCCCCTGGACACGGCCGTCTTGTTGATCTGGAAGCCGTTCGGGCCGCTGCCCGGATCGGCGCCTCCGTGCGGAGCGAGGAGAGCCGTCCGCCGCAGCGGACCGTCGAAGCTCTGCCCCACCGTGGTCCCGAACAGCAACAGCGAACCGCCCCCGACCAGCCACAGCCCGCCGCGCCGCGTCACCGTGGGCTCCGCGGGCCGCGGGGAGACCAGCGGGAACTCGGGCAGCGCGCCGGACTCCTCCTGCGGTCCCCGCCCTTCCCGCATGCGTCGCAGGTTGCGCACAGCGGCCGGCGCCCGCAGCAGCACGTGCGCGAGGAACGCCGCGAAGAACACCCAGGCACCGTAGAAGTGCAGCGTGTAGAAGGAGCCGGGAAACACGTAGTCCAGCTGGATGTTGAGCACGCCCGTCACGAACTCGAACAGCGCGCCGCCGACCAGGAGGAGCAGCGAGATCCGCTCCAGGGCGTGCGCGAGCGAGCGGGCCGGCGGCAGCGCGAACAGCTTCGGCACCACCGACCACAGCTTGGCGAGCAGGACGGGGACCAGGGTGATGCCGAGGGTGACGTGGACGCCCTGGTTGAGCCGGTACAGCCAGTGCGGGTTCGTGGGCCAGGCGAACAGGTAGAAGCCGAGGATCCCCTTGTCCGGTGTCTTGTCGTTCACCGGCGACAGGTCCGGGTTGTAGGCCGCGTACGAGACCAGGCCCGTCACGAACAGCAGGGTGATGCCGACGAGCAGGACGAGGCCCAGCACCGAGGTGAACCAGGGGCCGCGCAGGGGGCTGCGCCAGAAGCCCGGTGAGGAAGGAAGCCGTGGGTCGTCTCGCATGGCCCGACGGTAGGCCCGGACCACCCCGGGAAAGGGTGCGCGACCCATGACGAAACGCTGACGTCCGCACGTGCAGCGGCCTCGGCATGGTCCGCGCGGCCTAGCGTTCCCCTGTGACCCGTGATCTTCACCGTGATCCCGCCCGTGATCCCGCCCGTGGCCTTCGCCGTGGACCGGTCCGTGCCCTTCGCCACGACCTGTACGCGACCACGGCCGCGGCACTGCTCGTCGCGACGGCCGCGCTGGTCGGCGCCGCGATCGAACGGGAGCACGGCACCCTGCACGTGGGCCTGCCTCCCCTCCTGGCCGACTGGGACCCTCACCTCGGCCCCGGCACCCCGGCGGCGCTCGCCGTCGCCGTCATGGTTGTGGCGTACGGCCCGCGCGTGGCCGACCGGCTGCCATGGCGCGCGCTCCTCGGCGCCGCCTGGGGTACGGCGATGGCGTGGACGTGGTCACTGGCGCTGATCGACGGCTGGCAGCGCGGGGTCGCGGCCCGGCTCACGACCAGGCACGAGTACCTGCGGGTCATCGACCGCTTCCAGGACATCCCGGCGACATTGCGGGACTTCACCCACCACATCCTGCTCCAGTCCCCCGACCACTGGCCCGCGCATGTGGCCGGCCACCCTCCGGCGGCGCCCCTCACCTTCGTCCTGCTCGACCGGGTCGGACTCGGCGGCGGTGGCTGGGCCGGAACCTGGTGCATCACCGTCGGCGCGTCGGCCTGCGTGGCGGTACTGGTCGCCGTACGGGCCCTCGCCGACGAGACACTCGCACGGCGGGCGGCGCCGTTCCTGGTACTGACGCCGGCAGCCGTGTGGATGGGGACGTCCGCGGACGGCTACTTCACGGCGGTCGCCGCCTGGACCATCGCCTTCCTCGCCCTCGCCGTCACCGGACACCGGCCCCGGCTCACCGGTTTCGCCTCGGGCCTCCTCTTCGGCCTCACCTGCTACCTCTCCTACGGCCTCGCTCTCTTCGCCGTCGTCGCGGGCGCCGTCCTGCTGCTCGGTCGGAAACGAGCCCG
Organism: Streptomyces sp. NPDC057099; assembly: GCF_042671245.1. NCBI lineage: Bacteria > Bacillati > Actinomycetota > Actinomycetes > Kitasatosporales > Streptomycetaceae > Streptomyces > Streptomyces sp. NPDC057099. The sequence continues at coordinate 128,656 of NZ_JBHUTX010000009.1, read as the reverse complement.
TCCCCTGCCCTACGCCCTTGCCGGAGTCATCGTCGTCCCGCTCGCGTTCACCTTCGCCGGCTTCGACTGGTGGGAGGCGTACCGGCTGCTCGTCGACCGCTACCACCAAGGAGCCGGCGGCGTCCGGCCGTACGGCTACTGGGTGTGGGCGAACCTGGCCTGCACCGTCCTGATCGTGGGCCCGGCAACGGTGGCGGGCCTGCGACGCACCGGGGCCACGCTCCTCAGGTCAGCGACACGGCTCAGGACGCGTTCTCTCCCCAGCGCCCCCGACATGCCCCCTCACCTCCGCCTCGCCCTCCTGACCACCGCCGCTCTCGCCGCTCTGCTCGTCGCCGATCTGTCCGGGATGAGCAAGGCGGAGACCGAACGCATCTGGCTGCCGTTCGCGCTGTGGCTCCCGGCCGCCTGCGCGTTCCTGACCCATCCCCGCGCCTGGCTCGCCGCGCAGGCCGTACTCGCCCTGCTCCTGAACCACCTGCTCTTGACCGGCTGGTGACGGGGCGGAACCCCACATGTCCCGGAGGGCAGGGGCGTCCGTCCGGCTCAGCGGTGCTCGGGGTTGTCCGCGCCCGGGCGGCAGCCCGCGTCCCACTCCGAACGCTGATTGCCGTGGGCGGGAACGCCCCCGGCGCGCTTCAGCAGGGCGGCGAGGTGCATCAGGTTCCAGGTCATGAAGCTGGTGTTGCGGTTGGTGAAGTCGTTCTCCGGGCCGCCCGACCCCGCGTCGAGGTACGACGGCCCGGGGCCGGCCGCGCCGATCCAGCCCGCGTCCGCCTGGGGCGGGATCGTGTAGCCGAGGTGCTGGAGGCTGTAGAGGAGGTTCATGGCGCAGTGCTTCACGCCGTCCTCGTTGCCGGTGATCAGACAGCCTCCGACGCGACCGTAGTAGGCGTACTGGCCCCGGGAGTTCAGCAGGGAGGAGCACGCGTAGAGGCGCTCGACGATCTGCTTGGTCACCGAGCTGTTGTCGCCCAGCCAGATCGGGCCGGCCAGGACGAGGATGTCCGCCGCCATCACCTTCTCGTACATGTCCGGCCAGGCGTCGGTGGCGAAGCCGTGCCGGGTCATGTCCGGGTAGACACCGGGTGCGATGTCGTGGTCGACGGCGCGGATCAGGTCCGTGGTCACACCTGCGCCGTCCATGATGGCCCGGCTCTTGTCGATCAGACCCTGGGTGTGGCTGAGCTGCGGAGACGGCTTGAGGGTGCAGTTGATGTAGAGAGCGGTCAGATCGTCGTAGTGATGCACGGCATCGGTGGGAGAGGCGGACTGCACTGCCATGGTGGACTCCAGTGAGGAGAACGGACAGGTGAAGGACCGGGGAGAGGCAGCCGAGCCGCCCCGGCGGCAGCGTCTCGCGGAACTCACGCGATGTCCGGCTGCGACCCACCTGCGGACGCCGCTTTCCCCCCAGCGCCTTCCCGTCCGGCCGGGCCCCGGGGCCTCGCTGCATGTTCGTGCCCACTCGGCGGGGGTGCTTGTTGCTCCGTTGGCTGCGACACGGTTACGCGCAAGCATCACAGCAACACTTTCGCATCGTTTGTCTGGTTTTCTGCTGGGTGCTGAGGCTGCCCGTCAGGCGGCCCTCGAATCTGTTCGGAGACGCATGATGCGTAAGGCAGTTGTCGCTGTCGCCCTGGCCGCCACCACGGCCGCCGCCCTCCCAGCCACCGCCCACGCCCAGGGCAGTTGGGGCGGTGACGGAAAGCGCCTGCTCAGCGTGGGGTTGACCACGGACCAGCGCCTGGTCGGCTTCGACGTCCACACCCCAGGCGACCTGTGGGACCTGGGCCGGATCAGCGGCCTGTCCGGTGACGGAAGGCTGATCGGGATCGACTTCCGCGTGCAGAACGGCAAGCTCTACGGTGTCGGCAACGCCGGCGGCATCTACACCATCACCAACAGAGCCAAGGCGGTGAAGGTCTCCCGGCTGACCGTCCCCCTGTCGGGCACGAACTTCGGCGTGGACTTCAACCCGGCAGCGAACCGGCTGAGGGTGATCAGCGACACCGGGCAGAACCTGCGGCACAACATCGACGACCCCACCGCACGGTTCACCACCATCGCCGACGGCACACTGACCAACCCGACCACACCGCCGTCCAGGGCACTGGGCGTGACCGGAGCGGCGTACACGAACAACGACCTCAACACGGCGACCGCGACGACGCTGTTCGACATCGACACCGTCAACGACCGTGTCGTGGTGCAGTCCCCGGCGAACGCCGGCAACCTGGCCCCCACCGGCAACCTTGGCTTCAACGCCGGTCCCTCTGCCGGGTTCGACATCTACTACAAGAAGGAAAACGGGGACAACAAGGGCTTCGCCGCCCTCAGCAGGTCGGGGCGATACAGCTTCTACAGCGTCAACATCCTCAATGGCGAAACCGACAACCTCGGCGCCTTCCCCGCCGGTCGGCAGGTCTTCGACATCGCCCTGCCCCTCGACCAGAACTAGGCGCGGGGGTCGGCCCACCTCGCGATGACGGTGCCCTCGGCTCGGTCTCCAGCACAGTTCCGCAGCCCTGGTGGTCGCGACCGAGGGTCCCGGCATCACGCACCGTCCGAGTCTGCGTTCCGCCCGGGACGTCGGCGGGATGTCATGAATCGGCGCTGCACGGCAACTCGGCCCAGACCATGTGGCCGAGGCCGTCAGGCAGGTCACCCCAGTCACAGGCGAGCGCATCGACGAGACGGAGTCCACGTCCTCCCCCGCTCAGGTACGCCGAGGGGTGCCTCCACTTCGCCCGCGCCTTGAAGAGTGAGGGACAGACGGACCGGCGGCCGACCGTAGCGCAAGGCGTTGGCCAACAACTCGCTGACGATGAGTACGGCGTCATCAGCCAGTTCGCTCTTTCCCCATCGCTCCAGTCGCCCGCGGACAGTCCTGCGCACGGAGCTGAAGCGGCAGGAAAAGCAGCTCAACGATCAGGTTCGTTCATCCGTTGCGGCGGCACGTGCGGATTGATCTGAGAAGAAGATTCCTCCGATCGAGCGGTCGACCAATCCTCCGGTTCCGCGGGACCGGATTCCCCACGTGACAGATGCCACGAGGAAGCTGCGAAATCCCCGCAACTGGCTAAGGCCGTCGCTTGGGGCGCTCAGCGGCGTCCTTTCTGGATTCGCGGCGCTCGCTGTCGCCGAACTCGTATCGGCGGGAGTACGCCCGCAGGCCGGTCCCGTCATCGCGGTCGGAGGTGCGGCGATCGACCGCACGCCCGCCGCTGTGAAGGACTGGGCGATCCGGAGCTTCGGCACCAACGACAAGCTGGTTCTGCAGCTCGGGATCCTCACCGTTCTGTCAGTGTTCGCGCTGGCATTGGGCCTTGTGGCGCTGCGGTACCGGCGGACCGGGGCGGCGGGCGTCTTGGTGTTCGGGGTGGTCGGAGCGGCAGCGGCCACCACCCGGCCCGACTCGACCGGATGGGCCGACACGCTGCCCTCGGTCGTGGGCGCGGTCATCGGATCCTGCGTCCTTTTCGTCCTCGCCGGACGCCTCGCACTGACTGAGACCACACCGAGGGCGATCGGCCGCGAGGAGGACGACTCGGCACGCTCGCCGGGGTGGGACCGGCGTGGCTTCATCATCGCGGCGACGGCTGCCGCCGCCGCGTCCGCCGGGGCCGGGGCCCTGGGCCGGGCGCTGAAGGGTTCACGCGGCCAGGAGGCGATCGCCTCACGCAAGGACATCGTCCTGCCGACACCCGCGTCTCCCGCCCTCGCCGTTCCCAAGGGCGCCCAGCTCCGCATCCCCGGGATCAGCGCCTTCACGACCTCGAACAAGGACTTCTACCGTGTGGACACCGCGCTCGTGGTGCCCAAGGTCGACGCCACGACCTGGCAATTGCGCATCCACGGCCGGGGCGTCACCCGGCCGGTCACCCTCTCCTTCGACGACCTGCTACGACGGGAACTGGTCGAGCGCGACATCACCCTCACCTGCGTGTCGAACGAGGTCGGCGGCCCCTACGTGGGCAACGCCCGCTGGATCGGCGTACGACTTGCGGACCTGCTGGCCGAGTGCGGGGTACGGCCGCCGTCCCGGGGCGGCCCGGCCGACCAGCTGGTGGCCCGCTCGGTGGACGGCATGACGATCGGCAGCCCCGTCGACGACGTCATGGACGGCCGCGACGCCCTCCTCGCCCTCGGCATGAACGGCGAGCCCCTGCCCTTCGCACACGGCTTCCCGGTCCGCATGGTCGTGCCCGGCCTGTACGGCTACGTCTCCGCCTGCAAGTGGATCAGGGACATCGAGCTCACCACGTTCGCGGCCTACGACCCGTACTGGGTCAAACGCGACTGGGCCCGCAGGGCACCGATCAAGACCCAGTCCCGTATCGACACCCCCAAGCCCTTCGCCCGCCCGAAGGCCGGCACCGTCATGGTCGGCGGAGTCGCCTGGGCACAGCACCGTGGCATCGACAAGGTCGAGGTCCGCGTCGACGACGGCCCCTGGCAGGAGGCCCGGCTCGCGGCCGAGGACTCCCGGGACACCTGGCGCCAGTGGTCCTTCCCCTGGCAGGCCACCAAGGGCAGCCACACCCTCACGGTGCGCGCCACCGACCGCACGGGAGCGGTGCAGACCGAGAAGCGGGCCCGCACCATCCCCGACGGGGCCAGCGGATGGCACTCAGTCGTGGTGACCGCCGACTAGCCCCACCCGAGCCACTTCCGCTCCCCGTACACCGGACCCGGGGCAAAGCTGACGGCCAGGCAGGTGCCGCAAGAACCCTCCCCGCCGACCCGTCCCGCTCCCCACGGAGCCGCCCAGCACTTGGCACTTCCCTGACCGCCGCCGCGGATCTGTCCGGGCTACTTGACCAGCCGGAAGGCGGGATACGCAGCCCAGGCCCGCAGGAACTCCGCCGTCCCCAGCGCCATCCAGTCGTCGTCGGCGATCCCCCGCACCCCCGGAAAGCCAGCGACTACGGACGCTTGTCCGTCCAGCAGCTCGACTTTGGCCACGCCCCCGATGACGTCCATGACAGCGGCGGTCAGCAGGGCCGTGGCCACATGGTCGATCTCGCGATTGCAGTAGGCGCTGACATTGACGGCATGGGTCGGCCGGAAGCCGAGGATGGCCTCCACCTCGGGCTCGTCCGCGTGCTCAGCCTCGAAAACACTCTCATCGCCGACACCCGGCCCCATCAAGTAGACCAGGAAGGGCCGATGCCAATCCTCGCGCTGCGGATTGAATCCCACCAGGGCCGTGAGCTCTTCGTCCGCGATGGTGTTGCCGAGGAGCGGCTCCGCGACGGCTCGAATTGTTCCTGCGCCGAGTCCAGCCGGTCCACCAACTCCGCCCTGTCCGAACGGTTTGAGCGCCGCAGTGGAGCCTCTGTCAGGAACGGGGGTCGGAGCACCGCTCGACGTGCCCTGCGAGGGGAAGGGATGCGCTAGTCGGTGATGAGCTGACTGAGGGCCTGGCCGGCCTTGAGGCCGGAGCCTGTCAGGACGAGGACGACGGTGTCGTCGGTACTGATGTCACCGGCGGCATGGAACTGGCGCAGGGCCGGCAGGACTTGGGCGCTGGTGGGCTCGACGAACACTCCGGTGGCGGCGAGTTCCCGCACGGCGGGCAGGAGTTCGTCCTCGGCCACGGCCGTGGCGGCGCCACCGCTGTCCCGGATCGCCTGGAGGACTTCCCGGTCGCGTACCGGCTGTGCGATGGCTGTCCCTTCAGCGAGGGTCTTGGGCCAGGCACGGGCGTCGACCGTGTCGGCACCGTCAGTGAAGGCACGGACGAGCGGGCTGCACAGTTCGGGCTGGCTGACCAGGATGCGGGGCACCTGGCCGATCTCACCGGCGCGCTTGAGTTCGGCGAATCCCATGGCGCAGCCCAGGACGAGGCTGCCGGCGCCCGCGGGCACGAGGACGGCCGAGGGTGCGGTGAAGCCCAGGTCCTCCCAGATCTCGTAGGCGATCAGTTTGATGCCCTGGAGGAACTGGGGGTGCCAGTTGTGGCTGGCGTAGAAGCGGGTGTCAGCGCGGCGGAGGGCTTCGTCGGCGACGTCCTGGCGGCTGCCGGGGACCAGATCCACGCTCGCTCCGTGCAGGCGGCTCTGCACGATCTTCGAAGGGGAGGTGGAGGCGGGAGCGATGATCTGGGCGTCGATGTCGGCGGCGGCACTGTATGCGGCGACGGATGAGCCTCCGTTGCCGCTGGAGTCTTCCAGGAGCTGCCTGACGCCTTGGTGGCGCAGCACGCTGATCATGACGGAGGTGCCCCGGTCCTTGAAGCTGCCCGTGGGGTTCATGGATTCGGGCTTGACCGCTACGTGGAGTCCCGCCAAGGTCCGCTGCAACAGAGGGGTTCGTCCTTCGCCGAGGGTCACGGGTTCGACCTGCGGCAGGGGCAGTGCGGCGCGGTAGCGCCACTGGGAGTTGACGCTGGTGTCGATCTGCCGGCGGGTGATGCCGGGCAGGGGTTCCATCATCAGGGGGGAGCCGTCGTCGCCGCACCAGCGGGGCTCGTCGGCTGCGTAACGGCCGCCGCTGCGGTCGGCGACGCGGGGGATGTTCTGAGACACGGGACGTTCCGTTCCTTAGGCAGGCTGGCAAGGGCTCGGCCCGGCTCCGTAAGTGATCGGCGCCGGTCGATGCGTCGACGACTGACCCTGGACAGGAACTCTAGATCTGGATAGATTATCTGTCTACATTCAGACGGGAAATCGACACAAGGTCTCCGTGACCGACTTCCCGGACGTGGCACGACACCGCGTCCGGCCGCCCCAGCACAAGAATCAGGAAGGAGCAGACGGATGTCCGTGAAGGACGAGAGCACCCGGCGCGCCGAGGAAGCCGATCGGCAGGCGGACGGGCCGACGGTGTCCGACTCAGCCAGTGACGAGCACCTCCTCGCCGAAGCCGAGAAGATCGCCGTCGCGCTGGGCCGCATGTTCCCCGGGCTCTGCGAGGTGGTGCTGCACGACCTGCGCAATCCGCGCCATGCCATCCGGGCCATCGAGAACAACCTGTCCGGACGTCAGATAGGCGACTCGGCCACCGAGTTGGGACTGGCCCGCATCCAGGATGCGAACTACCCCAGCGTCATCCAGAACTACGCCAACCAGTTCCCCGACGGACGCCCCGCCAAGAGCACCTCGATCGGCATCAAGAACGCCGCCGGCGAGTACATCGCGGCCCTCTGCCTGAACCTCGACGTCTCGACGCTCTCCCCGGTCACCCTGGCCCTGTCCAACCTGGTGGCCACCGACCCCGGGCACCGTGACGTCTCGCTGGAGAGCCTGCGCGACCGCACGCGCCGCGAACTGCGCGAGGTCATCGAGACGGCCGCGGCCGAACGCTCCACCACCCCCCGGTCCCTTTCCCGGGACGACAAGAAGGACCTCGTGCGCCGCCTCTACGAGGACGGCTACTTCGACACCCGCAACGCGGCGCAGACCATCGCCGATCTCCTCGGCATCTCCCGGGCCAGCGTCTACACGTACACGAAGTGAGGACGATGACGACCCGCACGCCCTCCCGTGATACCGACACCACACGATCGCCGATAGCGACAGCCGACAGTGCCGAGCCGGCGCCGCCGGCGGGCCACTACTCGCACGTCGCCACCCACCGGGGCGTCGCCCCTGTCTCGGGGCAGCTTCCCCTGGCGTCCGACGGGAGCTGCCTGTCCGGCAAGCCCTTCGAGGTCCGGGCCCGCCAGATACTCGACAACGTCGACGCCTGCCTGAGGCTCGCCGGCCCCTACGGATCCGCCGTGGAGGTGCACGCCGTTGCCGCCCTCGGCTGACCCCCGGCCCTGTACCCGCGCCCTGCTGCACGTCACCGAAGGGCAGACCGCCGCGGTCGTGGACGAGGAACTCGCCTTGGACGCGGCCCGCGCCGCGTTCGCCGCCACCGTGGACGGCACCGTCTTCCCCAGCCTCGCGGCGCACGGCTCCGACCCGGCCAACCGGTTCACTCTCAAGCCGTCGGCATCCGCAGCGCACGCCGGAGTGAAGATCGGCACCTACTGGCCCGGCAACACCGAACACGGCCTGCCGCGCCACCACTCCACGCTCCTGCTGTTCGACCAGACCATCGGCCGCATCGCCGCCGTGCTGGACGTCGGGGCCGCCAATGCCCACCGAACCGCCGCCGCCGACGCGCTCGCCGTGGACCTGCTCGCCCGGCCCGACGCGGCCACCCTGGCCGTCTTCGGCACGGGCCACCAGGCCGCCTACGAAATCCGGGCCGTCAGCCGCGTGCGCCCCATCAAGGACGTACTCGTCGTCGGCCGGAACGCGCAGCGAATCCAGCACATGACCGACGCACTGACCTCCGAGGGCCACACCACGCGCGCTGCCGACGCGGCCGAGGCCTGCGCCCTGGCCGATGTCATCGTGACCGCCACCACGACCCGGGCCGACAGCCCCGCACTGTTCGAGGACGACTGGGTTCGCCCAGGCACCCACATCTCCGCCATGGGCGCGGACGCCCCCGGCAAACGCGAACTGCCGCCTGCCCTGTTCGACCGCGCCCACGTCTTCTGCGACCTCCCCGAGCAGGCCCGCCGCATGGGCGAGTGCCAGAACGCCCCGGAAGGAACACCCCTCACCCCGCTCGGCGAGGTCCTCCTCGGTCACCACCCCGGCCGCAGCTCCGTCGACGACATCACGGTCTTCGACAGCTCCGGAATCGGTCTGCAGGACCTGTACCTCGGGCTGGCTCTCCTCAAGAAACTGGACATCACGCTGTGAACACCGACCCCGCCGCCGCACGGACCCTCGAGGACCCCGACACCCCCTTCGCGGTCGTCGACGTCCACAAGACCCTGCGCAACATCGAGCGCCTCACCGCCCGGGCCGGACAGCTCGGCGTCACCCTGCGCCCACACGTCAAGACGGCCAAGAGCCTCGACGTCGCCGCCCTGCTGCACGACAAGGCACCCTGCCCCGTCACCGTCTCCACCCTCGCCGAGGCGGAGGCCTTCGCCGACGGCGGCTACACCGACATCACCTACGCCGTCGGCATCGACCCCCACAAACTCCCCCGGGTCGTCGCCCTGCTGCGCCGCGGGATCACCCTGCGCGTCCTGCTCGACAGCACGGAACAGGCCACGTCCGTCGCCGCCGCCGCCCGCGAGGCCGGCATCGCCGTCCCGACCCAGATCGAGATCGACTGTGACGGCCACCGCGGAGGAATCAAGCCGGACGCCCCCGGACTGCCCGCCATCGGCCGGGTCCTGCACGACGCCGACTGCCTGGACGGAGTGCTCACCCACGCGGGCGAGTCCTACTTCGCCTACTCGGCCGAGGAACAGCGCCTAGCGGCCAGGAACGAACGCGACACCGCGGTCGCCGCAGCCGAGCGCCTGCGCGCCGCCGGCCTTCACGTACACACCGTCAGCGTCGGCTCCACCCCGACCGCCCACGCCGCCGAGGACCTCACCGGCGTCACCGAACTGCGCGCCGGCAACTACGTCTTCTTCGACCTCGTCATGGCCGGCCTAGGCGTCTGCCAGATCGACGACCTCGCCCTGTCCGTCGTGGTCACCGTCATCGGCCACCGCCCCGAGTACGGCTGGATCGTCACCGACGGCGGTTGGATGGCCATGTCACGCGACCGCGGAACCGCCGCCCAGAAAACCGACCAGGGCTACGGACTCGTCCTCGACTTGGCAGGAAACCCCGTCCCGGGCCTGGTCATGAGCGCGGCCAGCCAGGAACACGGCACCCTCACCGCCCGCGACGGCGCTACTCTGCCGGACCTCCCCATCGGCACCCGCCTGCGGATCCTCCCCAACCACGCCTGCGCCACCGCCGCCCAGCACCATGGCTACCACGTCATCGACAGCACACGCCCTGCCCCCGGGGCACCCGTTGTACAAGCCGTCTGGCCGCGCATCTCCGGTTGGTGACCTCTAGGGGCCCGCCGCCACCCCAGGAGCGCTCCGCCGGGGTACAAATCCTTCCCCCTCACGCCGCTCATATCGAGTGCCATGCTGGCCACATACCTCGATTCACGAACGGAAAGCAGCATCACCAGGTCTTCCTCCGACCGCCCCGTTGTCGCTCTCGCGTTTCACTCCGGCTACGGCCACACCACCGTTCTGGCCGAGGCCGCGACAAGATCGCCGCCGGATTCACCAACTCAGGCGGGCCCCATTCCCCGTTGTGCGAATTCCCGCCGCTCCCCCACCCCCGCCAACCTCAAGCGCAACGTCACGGCCGGCCTCACCGGCACCGCCGTCGAATGATCCCCGAACCGGTCCGGTATCCCGGCACCGGGATTCAGCCCTCGGCTCCGACGACTCCCCGATCCTGCGCGGTGGTGCGCCTCAGCGCGAGGGCCGCGATGTCGTCACCGAGCCTTCCGCCGCTGTGCCGGAGCAGATCCCGGTGCAGTTGGTCGAGCAGCTCGCGGGGGTGCTCCGCATCCTGCCGCCGCATCCAGTCCGCCAACGGGAAGAACCGGCCGGTGTGGTCCCGGGCCTCGGATACGCCATCCGTGTAGAGCAGCAACTGCTCGCCCGGGGCGAAGGCGACGATGTCGACCCAGTAGCGGTCACCGATGAGCGCTGCGAGGTTGAGGGGCGGGGAGGGGAGCGTGGGCTCCAGGACCCGGACGTTCCCGCAGTACTCGATCAGCGGTGGCGGATGTCCGCAGTTGAGGAGTCGTAGCCGGTCGCCACCGTGCGGGATCTCGGCGAGGAGAGCGGTGGCGAAGTGCTCGGGCTGGTCCTGGACGGGAAATGCCGCGCTGTGGCGCGTGACGGTGGTCTCCAGGCGGTGCACGATGCCCAGCAGGTCGGGCTCGTCGTAGGCGGCCTCCCTGAAGCAGCTGATCACCGCCGAGGCCGCCCCCACCGCGGACAGGCCCTTGCCTCGTACGTCGCCTATGAGCAGCCGGACCCCGAACGGCGTACCGAGCACCTCGTAGAAGTCGCCGCCGATCCGGGCCTGCTCCTGGGCCGCCAGATAGAGCGATTCGATCTCGACGCCCCCGATGCGGCGTGGCAGGGGGCGCAGCAGTACCTTCTGGGCGGCGTCGGCGACGAGGCGGACCTGGAAGAGCGTCTCCTCCCGCTGAAGTCGGACATGACTGCCGTATGCGGCCGCCAAGGTGACCGCGATGATCGCGGCCGACGTGTACGGCGTCCCCAGATCGGTATGGAAGAGGCTGAGGACGATCATGAGCAGAAGGCAGAACGCCCCCAGCGCCATCGTGGGGAGCACGGGCCACATCGCGGCCGCGAGGGCGGGCGCGGCGGGCAGAAGGCGACTGAAGGCGATCTCCCTGGGCGTGGAGAACGCGAGGGCGGCGATGACAGCGGTCAGGACCAGGGGCGACAGCCTGGCAGCTTCCCATCGGCCGCTGTAGGCGGGGCGACGGCGCCACAGCCGTGCAGGCGTGATCACAAAAAGCATCATATCGACCTAATCGGTCGCAGAGTGAGACGAACGCGCGTTCGAGATTGACCGGGCAAGGATCGGGCGTGCCCTGGCCACTTGGGATCACCGGTGCTAAAAAGGTCGCATGGCGAGTCTTTTCGCCCGTTTTCAACGCCTGTCGGTTAAGCGTCTGATCAGCAAGAACACGCGGAGCGTGGCCGGGCAGGTGTTGATTTTCCAGGTGGCTCTGGTGGTGCTGCTCGTAGGCTGCGGTGTCTTCGCTCTCATTCTGCAGTCGGAGCGGGACACCAGTGCCGAGGCAAAGCGCCGCTCCACGGCCGTGGCACAGACCTTCGCGCACTCGCCGGGTGTCCTGGCGGCATTGCGGACCCCGGACCCCAGCAAGATCCTCCAGCCGCTCACCGAAGCGGCACGCCGGGCCGCCGACGTCGACTTCATCGTGGTCATGGACACCGAGGGCATCCGGTACACGCACCCCTTGCCGGACCGCATCGGAAAGCGGTTCGTGGGCGAGATCGGACCGTCGCTGGCGGGGAGGCTCTACGTGGAGAGCGTCGACGGCCCGCTCGGTCGTGAGGTGCAGGCCACGGTGCCGATCAAGAACGCCGACAGGAAGGTCGTGGGGCTCGTCTCGGCCGGGATGCAGGTCAAGAACGTCGAAAGTCAGTTGACCCGGCAACTACCGATCATCCTGGGCGCGGGGGCCGGAGCGCTCCTGTTGTCCATCGGCGTGACGGCACTGCTGGGCAGGCGGCTGCGACGGCAGACACACAGCCTGGCACCGGACGAGATGAGCCTGATGTACGAGCACCACGACACGGTGCTCCACTCCGTTCGGGAAGGGGTGCTGATCGTGGCCGCCGACGGGCGGCTGATGCTGGCGAACGACGAGGCCAGACGACTGCTGGAGCTGCCCCTGGACATCGAGGGGCGGCTCGTCTCGGAACTGCCGGGACTCGATCCCGAGACGAAGGCGCTGCTCGCCTCCGGGCGCGAGGCCACCGACGAGGTGCACCTCGCGGGAGAGCGGCTGATCGCGGTCAACCAGCGGCCCACGGGTCGCGAGGGCGGCCCCAGGGAAACGGTGGTGACACTGCGCGACTCCACCGAGCTGCAGGCGGTGACGGGCAGGGCGGAGGTGGCACGGGAGCGGCTCAGGCTGCTGTACGACGCCGGACTCCGCATCGGTACCACCCTGGACGTGCTGCGCACCGCCGACGAGCTGGCGCGGGTCCCCATTCCCCGCTTCGCGGACTTCGTCACCGTGGACCTGGCCGACGCGGTCCTGCACGGCGAGGAGCCGGCCCCCACGGGGACGGACATGCGACGCGCGGCCGTGTCCGGCATCGTGGACGACCATCCGCTCACCGAACAGGGCCGGCTTTTCGACTACCTTCCCTCCACACCGCAGGCGCGCGGCTACGGCAGCGGCCGCTCCCAGCTGGTGAGCGATCTGCCGACCGCCACGGGCTGGCGTGTGCAGGACCCGGAGCGGGCCAAGGCGATCATCGACTACGGCATCCACTCCCTCATCACCGCCCCCATCCAGGCCCGCGGCGTCGTGCTGGGCATGGCCACCTTCTGGCGCACGCGACAGCATGAGTGCTTCAACGAGGAGGACGTGTCGCTGGCGGAGGAGCTGGTGGCCCGTGCCGCGATAAGCATCGACAATGCCCGCCGCTACACCCGCGAGCACGCCCTGGCAGTCACCCTCCAGCGCAGCCTGCTGCCGCAGGCCATGCCCGAGCAGAACGCCCTCGACATCGCCTACCGCTACCTCCCCGCCCAGTCGGGCGTGGGCGGAGACTGGTTCGACGTGATTCCCATGCCGGGCAGCCGGGTGGCACTGGCCGTCGGCGATGTGGTCGGCCACGGCCTCCACGCCGCCGCCACGATGGGACGGCTGCGTACCGCGGTGCACAACTTCTCCGCCCTCGATCTGCCACCTGACGAGCTGCTCAGCCATCTGGACGACCTGGTCGGAAGCATCGACCAGAACGAGACGGCTCAGAGCGCGGCGGGCGTCGTGGGCGCCACCTGCCTGTACGGGATCTACGACCCCGTGACGCGCAGCTACGTCATGGCGCGGGCGGGGCATCTGGCACCCGCGCTGGTCCGGCCGGATGGGACCGTCACTTTCCCGGACGTGCCCGCCGGTCCGCCCCTGGGCCTCGGTGGCATGCCGTTCCAGACCGCGGAACTGTGCCTCGCCGAGGGGACCCAGCTCGTCCTGTACACCGACGGCCTCATCGAGGATCGCAGGCGCGACCTGGACGTGGGAATGGAACTGCTGCGCGATGCGCTCACCGGCCACCCCGGCCGGCCGCCCGAGGAGACCTGCCAGGACGTGCTGGACAGGGTGCTCCCCGGGCGCCCCAAGGACGACGTCGCCCTGCTCGTCGCCCGCACGCGGCAACTGCCGCCCGACCGGATCGCCGACTGGGACGTACCACCGGATCCCGCCGCCGTCGCCGGCATGCGCGACGCCGTGTCCCAGAGGCTCGAAGGGTGGGGCCTCTCAGAGTTCGGCTTCACCATGGAGCTCATCCTGAGCGAGCTCATCACCAACGCCATCCGCTACGGATCCGGGCCGATCCACGTGCGGCTGATCCGCGACCGTACGCTGATCTGCGAAGTGTCCGACGGCAGCAGCACCTCACCGCATCTGCGGTACGCCGCGTCGATGGACGAGGGTGGCCGGGGCCTGTTCCTGGTGTCGCAGATGGCTGAGCGTTGGGGCACCCGGTACACCCCGCAGGGCAAGGTGATCTGGGCCGAGCAGGCCCTGCCCGAGGTCATACAGCGGCCTCCCCCGAGTCCGGCCGACGCGGACACCCCCCTGGACGACGAGGCAGCCGACCCGTGATGCAGCTCGTTGCGCTGTCAACGGTCCGGCGCGCCCGACGCGTTTCAGCGCCATGCTCCCGACAGGTGCCGGGTGACCACGGCACTGAAGGTGCGCACGCCTCGCGTCGATCCAGGGTCGATCCCCGTGAGCTCACGGACCCGGCGCAGGCGGTAGTCCAAGGTACGGGTGTGGACGTTGAGCGAGGTCGCCGTGGCACCGCGGTGCATGTCGTGGCGGTAGTAGGCGTCGAGGGTGGTCAGGAGGTCGGGGCCGGTCTCCAGGCGGCGGGCCAGTGTGCGGAGCCAGTCGTCGACGAGTGGCACGTCCGCGACGGCGAGTTCGACGAAGACATCGGCCAGGGTGTGCGGCCGCAGCCGGACGGATGCCCGGCGCGGCGGGGCTGCCCGACTGATCCGGCGGGCGCGGTCCAGAGCGTCGGCCAGCTCCGGCAGCGGTGCGACGGACATGCCGACGGCGCAGGGGCGGCCGAGGGCCTGGACGAAGTCCTGTACGAGGTCCGGCAGGTGGCCGGGGGTGAGGTCGGGTGAGAGGTCGGGAACGGCGTGCGGCGGTGCGCTTTCCGCTGCCTCGGGGCCGGAGAACAGCGGAAGCAAAGTGATCAGCTCACCGCTCCCGTCGCCGCCCTCCGGTCCCCACATGATCGGCGCACGGTGGCTCTTCGCGAGCACCCCGATCTCGCTTTCCAGGAAACGATCGATGGCAGGCAGGTCCGGAATACGAAAAACCGTCACCGCGTAGCGGTCCGGGAGTTCCATCTCGACGGCTGCGGCGAGTTCCGCCGAAATCGGATCTCCGCTCAGCAATGACCGGGTCAGCAGGGCGACCTGCTCGGTGTACGGCATTCGGCGGCGCAGTACGCGCACGAATCCCTGGCGGTAGGAAGCGATGCCTCGTTCACCCTGGGGGGCGAACCACGTCATCATGCGCATGAGTTCGTCGACACCGCCGCCGCGCTGGGCCTCCGTCGCCTCGTTGATCTCACGCAGCATGAGGGCGGTGTGCACGCGCAGCACCCGCTGCCGCGCGTCGAGCGACATCCCGGCACCTGCCCGCAGCTCCCCCATCGACGCGATGTAGCCGAGATCCTCTCCGCTCAACTCGCTGTTGTCCGGCGCGAGTTCGACGGTACGACGTCGGAGCCACATCGCGTGCTCCAGCGTCTCGGCTCGCGCCCGGGAGTCCTTGTCCAGGAACCCGAACTCCGAGATCTCACGTGTGTACGTCTCGACCTCACGACGGGCGTTTCTCGACGCCTGCCGGGCCAGCTCGGCGAAGAGGCTCCCCATGAACGCGAGCTTGCCATTCAGGACAAGCGGGCCGACAGGGGAGATCCGGACGGCGTTCATCACTCCGCACAAAACGGTGGCAGGTGTATCGACAGGGCTTTTATCACAGTGCGCAAAATTCCCGGATCGGGGTGTTTCCGTCAACCTTTTCGCTTGTGGAGGAACTGTGAAGCGGCCTTAATGAGAACCGCCTTCGGCATGATGCGGTGATCAATAACGGGAGGGAAACTCCGATGACAGCAGACACAAGAAAGAGAATCATGGCGGCGGTCGCGGTCATGGTCACTTCGACGGCGCTCATGCTCGGCGCACCCGGCACCGGCTCGGCCGCCCCCGCCGCCACGCCCAGCCTGCGCGCCTTCGGGATCAGCGGCGATGGCACCCTGATGGCCACGTTCACGACCGACCGGCCGCAGGTCCTCGACTGGGTCAGGGTCGTCACCGGCCTCAGCGGCGACACGGGCCTGATCGGGATCGACTTCCGCGTGCAGGACGGCCTCATGTACGGCGTCGGCAACAAGGGCGGCATCTACACGATCAAGACCCCGCCGACCACCACGGACGTGGTCGTCACCAAGGTGTCCCAACTCCAGTACGCGCTGCACGGCGCGAACTTCGGCGTCGACTTCAACCCCGCGGCCGACCGCCTGCGCGTGATCAGCGACAACGGCCAGAACCTGCGGCACAACCTCAACGACCACAGCACCATCCAGGATCTGAACCTCACCACCCCGCCGACCGAGGGCACGACCAAGGGTGTCTCGGCCGCCGCCTATACGAACAACGACCTCAACGCGGCCACCGCGACCACACTCGTCGACATCAACACGACCACGGACCAGGTCGTCCTCCAGTCCCCGGCGAACAACGGCACGCTCGCCCCGACCGGCAGCCTCGGCATCGACGCCGGAATCAACGCCGGCATGGACATCTACAGCACCTTGTCCGGCGGGAAGACGGTCGACAACGCCGCGTTCGCCTCCCTCACCCCGTACGGCGCCAACACCCCCTCGCTGTACGCCATCAACGTCTTCACCGGCCAGGCCACCTCCATCGGCCAGTTCCCGCTGAACATCACGGACCTGGCCATCTCCCTCACCGGATCCTGACCCCCGCCCCTCGCCGCGGCCCGGCCACGACCGGCCCGCGGCGAACGGCCGCCACCGTCGATGGCTCGGGCCGGTCATGTGACCGTCATTCAGGTATGGGATGGCACGAGGCGCGGAATCCGCAGCGCAGCAACGCCGTTCCAGGAGGAGCTCGTGGGGTTCACCCAGACCTTGCCCTTCCTGGTGCTGTACCTGCCCACCGGAGCCTTGGTCGACCGCTGAGACCGCAGCAGCACGGCCGTCTCCGCCCCGCCGAGACCTTCGAGTTTCCGAGGATGTCCGCGCGGCCGGTGGTGAGGACCAGGTACCTGATGGACGGATCCTGGACGAAGCGGCGAACGGCCTTGTTGCCCGCCCTGTTGCCTTGACCCGCAAAGTAGTGGAGAGCATCAAGGCTCTCGGCGAGGACATCGACAAGGATGACGTTCCCGAGGTGGACGTTGAGCAGCTGCATGACAGCGGAGTCCTCGCCGGTGACGGTCCCGTCCTCCGGGCGGGCGAACACGACGGTTGGTCATTCGCCATCGAGCCCGAGGGCTCCTACTTGGCGGCGGATGACATTGTGAGGTCGGTGCCCCGGGAGACGGTTGCTCCCTCCCCGCTGGACAGCGAGTCGGGCTCGTGCTGGGTCTCCTACGCTGACAACGGCGAGATCCTCTCGTCGTTCGATCCGCTCTTCCCGGACTGCGACTACGGCACCCGGCCTGAAGCGCTCGATCGACTCACCGGGCATGTGGCAGCTATCAACACCGGTGATCGTGCCGATGCCTACGCGAGCGCTGTGCGAGCGATCCAGGTCGGCGGTGCCGCGCGCAGTCCTTGGGGGCGGGTACGCAGGGACGTCAGATGCCTTATGAGCTGATGTTGTAGGGCCTAGGGTGGCCCATCTGTTCGTAGTCCGCGGTCTCTTCGTCGTGCTGCTCCAGGGCGGTGGTTCGGCCGCGTGCGTCCAGGAGCATGACCACCGTGCAGATCGAGACGGCGTACACGCGGTCCACCGGGGCCAGGCCTTCCACCGCCCGGGCGAGCCCCACCTCCTTCTTGGCGACCCGGCGTAGGGCCGTCGTCGTCGCGAACTCGATCTCCGGTTGAGGATCAGCCACGCCAGGACACGCTCCGTTGATCGGTGCCGAGGCCGGCAAGGCACGCCGCGACCAGGGCGTGATCCCGGGCCAGGGCGGCGGCCCGAGGTTGCTTCAGGAAGGACCCGGGGCTTCGGCTCGGCGGTCACGAGCTCACGCCGCTCCGCATGTGAGGCCAGAGCCGAGCGCTCCGCAATCAGACCGCCGTTACTCACTTTCGGGTGACATCCCGACCTCTTGCGGGGTGGCGCAGCATGGCGGAGAGATGCCACGCCCCAACTCCCGCATGGCCTGTTCATCTGTCAACGCGTCAACATCACGCAAGGACGGAATAGATGGATATTGCACCCGAGAGTCACGGAGAATCTGATAACAGGTAACAGGGGTCACGTTTCCCCCTCACCTCCTCCATGACATGGACAGAGTGTGCGGGCGGCCAGCCGGCCGTGACCGCACACGACACTCGACTGACCCGGCAGCCTGCTGTGGCTCCTCCGGCGGTCGGTGCCCGCACCATAAGGGGACCTCCTGTCCGCTGCCGTTCCTGTCACCGCTCGACGTCTCGCCGCCGCCACGCTCACCGTCGGCGCTCTGGCTCTCGGTGGTCACACTGCCGGCATCCGCCACCGACCACGCCCACCCCGAGCGGCCGAAGGTGAAGATCTCTGACGTCCAGTACGACTCCCCCGGCCGGGACGACCACTCCGACCTCTCCCCGAACCAGGAATGGGTGGAAGTCACCAACACCGGCCGCCGCACCGTCAACCTCGACGGCTGGCCCCTTAAGGACGAGGACGGCCGCACCTACACCTCCGACCACTGGCTGCGACACCCACACCGACCTGTACCAGGACCGCCGCAACCACGTCTGAGACAACCGCTCCGACACCAGCCACCCTCCGCAACGACCACGGACGCTTCATCGACGACGATTCCTGGGGCCACAACCCCCACGGCGGCGGCCACCGCTGACCCCACACGGCGCGGGTGAAATGAACACCCCGTCTCGTTTGGTAGTCCAGTAACACTCGAAGGGACAAACGGCTCCATGGGCAAGGAAGAGGCCCGTCCGCACGGCAACGGCCACACCGCAACGCCAGGCCAGAGAGGGCCCAGCCGATCCAAGCGCGCATCCGGCAAGCTCGTGCGCATGTACCGCCGCTACCACGCGTGGCGCGCCCCGTTCCCGCTGTGGGCGAGGATCGTGTGCGACATCCTGTTCTGGGCCGTCATCGCCGCCGCGGCCTACGTGGCAATCGGCAGCCTGTGCGGAGCAATCCTCATCGCAGCTCCCCTTCTCGGGTTTCTCGGGCTCGCATCGAGCAAGGAGCACGACGACGGCATCGACTGGAGCGACCACCGAATGGGAGGGCAGCCCAGAAACCCCGGCCCCAAGCTCTGAGCCGTGGCTGACCGCGTGGTCGCGCGTTCACATGACAAGCCGAGGTCCCGACCAGGCGGCGCACCCGCCTGCGGCCGCAGATCTGTGCACCCATGAGGGGCACACCAAGCAGCCCCAGAGAAACGCCCGCCGGGTACGCCGAAGCTTCCGTTGCTGATCAAGATTACTTCGAGCCCGGCATGGAGCACACCCGGTCCGAACCGTTCGGCCACTGGTGGGACCGGGTGGAAGCGGCGCTCGCCGCGCACGAAGGCGAGGATGCCGGGATGGCGCCTGCGGTGGCCCTCGTATTGGACCACCTCGGCATCACCCTGGACGACGCCACCCTCGCCGGGCCCAGCTTGACGCTCGCCGAGGACGACGTGCCGTCGGCGCCGCTGAGCGCCACCTACGCGGGCGAGGGACCGGTTCCGCCCGGGATCGTGTAAGACCCCACAGTGGTCCGATCACGACGCTTGAGCAGTGGCTCCTTCGATCAGAAGGGCGACGGCCTCAACGAACTCGCGGGGGCTGGTCGCTTCTGCGGCAACGCCGGCCGGGCTGCCCAGGACAAGAAGGCGTCCCGGACGCCGGGCAGCGGCACTTGGCTGGAGCAGGGTGTAGGCGTAGAGCATGGCGGCGCCGACCTCCACGGGGTCCCCACCCCAATTCTTCCAGTCCAGGATCCGCAAGAGTGCGGTGAGGTTCGCCCAGTGCGCGTCGCCGTGGGCGGTACTCCAGCGGGACCTGGCCGGGGCCGGGATGCCGACGAACTAAGGGATCGCCCGATCCATGTCAGGATCGGATCTCGATGGCGAGTCAGACCAGAAGGCAGATGCTGGTGGCCAGCATCACCACCGCCGTCGCACCGTGGATGCCGTAGGCGGCGGCCTTCGGACCACCGCTGCGCAGCACAACCACCGCATCTCCGGCGGGTATCGCAGCGAGCGTCATCACGTACCAACCCAGCAGCGACGTCGTCGCGACGAGCATCAGAACGAAGATGAAGACCCCGCACGCGATCTCGCGCAAACCCTTCACGCGCAGCCAGGACCGGAAGGCGGGGTCGTCGGCCGGTGTATCGGGAATGCCGAAACCGACGGCGGCCTGCGGCGTCGTGAAGGCACGCCCGCCCATGAAGACGAGAGCCGCGCCGAGGAGGCCGGCGAGAACCGTGGCACTGGTGGTGAGCATCAGATGTCCTGTCCGTTGAGGGAGTCTCTCTTGACGAACTGGTTGTCATGGATCTCGTAGATCTCGTGCAGGTGCTCGGCGTCCCGCTCGTCCGCCCGTTGTGGTGATCCGGGTGAAGGGTTCCTCTCGAGGGCCGGCGAGCGCATCGATTGTTGATCCGTCGGCCCCGAAGGGCATCGATCGGGTTCCGGGCCCCGCGCTGTCAGGGGACGAGGACGATCCGGCCGCGGATGCCGCCGTTGGCCATGGTCTGGTAGGCGTCGGCTGCCTTGTCGAGGGGTGCGACGGTGTGGACGCGGGCGGGCAGTTCCCCGGTCGCCACTCGTGCGAGCAATCGGGCCAGCAGCGGACCGTCGGGTTGGGCGACCACGACCTCGACGCTGATGCCGCGCTCCTCGGGGAGGCGGGAGGCCGGCTGTACGCCGATGAAGCGGCCGCCGTCGTGCACTGCCTGTAGGGCGTTCTGCTGTAGGGCTCCGGCGTCGGCGACGGCGTCCCAGCCCTGCCCGGGACCGGTGGTGAAGTCGACGCCGAGGCTGCGGACGAAGGGTTCGTCGTCGGCTCGGGCCATGCCGGTCACCTGCCAGCCGCGGTCCTGGGCGAGTACGGCGACGTGGGCGCCCACCGCGCCGGCCGCGCCGGTCACCAGCAAGCGCCGGGCGTGGCCCGGCACGTCGCCGAGGAGGTCGACGAGCTGGGCTGCGGCGGTGGCGTTGAGCGGCACCGTCGCGGCCTCGAGCAGGTCCATGCCGTCCGGGACGACGGCGACATCGGCGGCGGGGACGAGGAGGTGCTCGGCGTGGGATCCGTGGTCGCGGTCGAAACCGTCGATGAACCCGGCGACACGGGTGCCGGCCCGCAGTCCGGTGCCGGGTCCGGCGGCATCGACGGTGCCGGCGAAGTCCCAGCCCAGACCGGTGTAGTCCGGCTGGTGGACCAGTCCGAGCCCGTGAAAGACGCCCCCGGCCACCCCCAGGTCGACCGGGTTGATCGCTGCGGCGGCGATCTTGACGCGGATCTGCCCCGGCCCCGGCTCAGCCACCGGGACGTCGACGGTCTCGATCGACCGGGGCCCGGACGGCACCCGGACCACGGCCCGCCGGGACGTCATCTGCTGCATCTCATTCATCGCCATCTACTCCTTCTTGGAGGCACGGTGCGCTGGTCTTGCCCTCGCTCTTGGTGCAGCACCACCATGGAGGCACCTACTTCCCGACGGGAAGCAGGCACCTTGAGGTGCGTAAGTCACCGAGCGGAGAGATGAGCCATCCCGACCACCACCGCCGCCCAACGGCGGGCCGCGGCCAAAGCGGACTACGACGCATTCCTCGCGGCATGTCCCAGCCGCCGGCTCCTGGAGCGGATCTCCGACAAATGGGTCGCCCTCGTGCTTGCCGCCCTGGGCGGGGACGGCCCACACCCCGGCACCGCCCCCGGCGGCTGAGCTCTTTCAGTTGCGGCGATTGACGGCCTTCGATTTGGGCTACGGCGCGCGTGGTGGAAGATCCGCCCGGACTTCAGGCGGGCCACGCCCCGCTCGACCGCCCTAGCCAGGTGCCCGTACCGCCGAGAGCACGCGGTTGACGGTGCGCTGAGTTGGCGACAGGTCGCGGCCGGGTGGGAGTCTGACCGGTGTGGTGACCCACGGTCCGGCGCCGATGTAGGCGCGGTCGGCAAGAATCGGGACGCCTTCGCGTTCGCAGAACCAGATGATCCGGTGGGTACGGGCCGCGGTCAGGTCAAAGGTCCGGCCCTGCAGGGCGGCGAGATCCACAGCAGGCGTCCGGACAGATCGGTGACCACCTGGACGTTCACACCGTGGCGGCGGTACGTGGCGGAGCAGCCCGCCTGGCCGTCCCAGAGGCGGTCGCGGATGGCATCCGCGTGACAAGGTCCGACAGCTCATTGGATCAGGTCGGTGTGCGGATGCTCGGGAGAGGTCGGGCAGACGTAGAGCTGCATGTTGTCGGTGCTGCCCACTTCGACCTTGGTCGGCTGCGCAGGGTCCTGGCCGGCGTGATGACTGTCGGCGTAGGCGGCGGCTTGGTCCTCGTACGGCGCCCAGCCGCGTAGCTCACCACCGTCCCATTCGAAGGAGGCGATGGTCAGCAGCGGGGCCATCTGAGCGTCGCAGACAGTGCAGTATCGGCGGGTCGGGTCGGTGCGGCCCCATGGCGGCCAGCCCCCGGCTTTCCATCCGGGAGCCTCAGCCAGATTGCCGACATAGAACTCCTCCGGACAGTCCGCGTACGAGCTGTCCACGCCCGCGCCGGCTGCCTGCCATCTGCTCCAGTCCCTCACCGCCAGCAGCATCTCCGGGCTCAGATCGCGGCTGTTGGGGTACTCGGTGATCGCTTCCGGTGCCAGCACGCACGGCTCCGGCATATATCCCTGCCAGTTCACCTCATACGGTTCCGGCGGTGCGGCAAGGATGTCGCCGACCTCTGCGGCGGACCGCCAGAACAGTGCGGTCGACGGCTTGTGACCCGGATCGTGGTCGTAGGGGCACCAGAGGACCTGGAGCAGATCGGCCTGCCCGGGCGGCCGCAACAGGGGTACGTCGCGCAGATACAGCTGTGCCACGGGCAACATGGGGACCGGGCACTCCGCAGGCCACGGAGGGCCGGCGCCGAGTCGCTCCGCCAGCATCGCGGCGTTCCGTTCCTTGACCGCCTCCTCCTCCGGCGTGAACGCGGGACCATGGGGATCACGGTCCTGCCGGGCCACCCTGCGTCTGGTCAACCGCACTTCTGCCGACGACTCGCGGAATCCGCTGTCCACGTGCGTGCCTTCGCAATGCGGCCACGGCTCCTCAGCCGGCCACAGCAACGGCCCCCCGACCGAGCTCTCCCCTATCGAAGGCGTCCCGGGACGAGGATGCAGCCGGATCGCAGGACGCGCTAACGGAGCCAGCTCAGGAAAGACCGCGGTCACGTCCACGGGCCGCGGCGGAGTAGTACGTCCGAAAACCATGCCGGTGATCCTGCCACCAGCCACTGACAACCCCTGGCCGCCTCAACCGGCGTCGAAGGCATGGGTGTTCAGCGGTTCAAGTCCAACACATGCAGCCTCGGCCACAGCAACAGCAAGCCTGCCTATGTGACAACTAGTGCCGCAGGAGGCAACGTTCGCCCTGAGCGGTCTGCGACGATGGCGCCATGGACGAGGAAGTCATCCCTATTCTTCGAGTCGAGGACGCTGCGGCGGCGGTCGCGTGGTACGAGCGACTGGGCTTCGCCAAGCAGTGGGAACACCGCTTCGAACCAGGACTTCCCGCGTTCGTCGAGGTCACTCGGGGCCGGGTGCGGTTGTTCTTGTCGGAGCACAAGGGAGATGCCCGCCCTGACACGTTGGTCTACCTCCGCATTCGTGATGTCGAGGCCATCGCCGCCGAGTTCGGTGTGCAGGCGAAGGACGCTCCGTGGGCGCGTGAGATTGAGCTGCGCGACCCTGACGGCAACCGGCTTCGGATCGGAACGCCGACGGAATGACACGCGCCGGCAGCGCGCGGCAGGGAAGCTGTGCTGGTGGCTGAGCGAGTACTCGTCCGCGACACCGGCACCGACACCGACCGTGGCCAGGACCGCCGCAACTACGGCTGGACAACCGCTCCGACGCCGCCAAGCTCCGCAACGACAGCGGACGCTTCATCGACGACGAATCCTGGGACCGCGACCACCGCCACGGCGGCCAGCACCACTGACCCACCACCGCCTGCGTGGAGCCCCTCCGACCTGGCTATCCACCACAGGACGCGCGGTCCTCTCCGGCCCGGGCTCAGATGCGCTGTCCGGGCAGGCTGGTGACGCGGCTGGTTGGGGGGTAGGGCCGTTGGCAGGCCCAATCGTCGAGCAGGGCCATCCTCATCTGGGCACGCCGATGACCACAGAACATGAACCTAGACCCGCTCCAGCGAGCGGTGAGGAAGGGGCGGGGTTTCGACCTGGATGAAATCATCGGGTCGGACGACCCCTCCACGCCGGACCACAGCCATGACGCCACACTTGAATGTGAACTCGCCGGACACGGGGTCCATGGAGAAGACCTCACCCAGCAGTCCCTTGCGGAAGTCGTTGATCTTTGAGCACGGGTTGCGCAGACCCGTCACCTCGAGCACCGCCCGCTCTCCGAGATGGAGCAGAGCGCCGGTGGGCAGGCCCAACAGGTCCACCCCGCGCGTGGTGATGTTCTCGCCGAGCTGGCCCGCAGAGACCTTGAAGCCCTTGAGCGCGAGCTCGTCGAAGAATTCCCCGTGCATGAGGTGGACCTGGCGCAGGTTGGGCAGGTCCGGCTCGTAGGTCATGCGGAACTGGTGGCGGATCGTCTCACCCGCGTGAACGTCTCCTTCCACTCCGAGTCCCGTGAGCAGCGTGATGGAATCGCGATTCGGCTTGCTGAACGAGTACACCTCGTTACGGCTCACGGCGGCGACCTGACCAGTCATCACGCCCTCCCAATCTGCAGTCGTTCTGCGGACGGTCGATCTTAAAGGTGTTACAACCACCTTTTGCCCATATCCGTGTCGCTTGGCAGTCCCCGTCTCGACGACAACTGGGCGGCAGCGGCCGGCTACGGCGCTGGTTCATACGTCACGGTCTCGAGCAGGCAGCCGTCGGCCAGTTCACGCAGGATTGCCAACTCGGCTTCGTCAGCCGTCAGGATCCAGCGGAGCTTGGTACCCACCCACTCCGCGGCGTAGCGGCATTGGACGAGGCTTGCTGTCCCACGCCTCGGCAAGGGGCACCATGTGGTCGATGTCGAGACCGGAAGCCGCCTCCGCCAAGGCGTTGAGGAGCGACCCCTCAGTCAACATCAGGCCAAATCTGGACAACCCACACCTCTAGGGGGTCCTCGTGCGGCCCTTCAGGAGGGAAGGGATCGAGTGCCAGCGGAGCCTCAACATGATCTCGCCCTCGGCAGAGCAAACGTAGGTGATAGTGCCCCGGTCGGAGCTCGATCTCGCCGTAGCAGACGCCATTCAAGTCGACCACCGCGAGGCGATCTGCCATCGGGGAATGGAAAGCCCGTTCATACTCCCAAGAGCCTGATGGCTGAGGAGCGGGCCCGTCCCACACCTCCAAACGCACCAAAGGGTAGAAGTCGTTGTCGCTGGAGGTAAGACTCCAGCCTTCCCCGGGGATCTGAACGATGTCGTCCTCCGCCGGCGCTTGTTCGAAGAGGATGGGGCCGATCTGGATGGTCCGGTAGTACACGCGCGGGCGGACATCAACAGCGTTCATCAGAGCGGGCACTTACTCTCCTCACCAACGAGCGAGCAGGGCACGTCAGGCTAGCCCCGACTTGAACTCAAGATAATGGAGTCTTCTACGCCCGTGATCCGAGTGGAAGACCGTGCCTGCTGACGCGTCATCGCCTGGAGCCCGCCATGACCGTCAAGCGGGACCGAATCTCACTGTCAGGAGGCCAGGTCTCATCGTCAGAAGCCAACTCCCAACCCGTCTCATGAGACCTGTATCAAGCCTGAAGAAAGACAGCGCCGCCGACGGGCTTCCCGAGGCCCTGTCCGGTCTTCACATCAACACCCGGTATCAGCCGGCTGATACCGCTCTTCCCCGGGCCGCATGAGCCGGCTGATGGCATCGAGAACGAGGCACGATTCCTGGACCGCTCACGGACGCGTTCGCGAACAGTCGACGTACGCGTCAGCTGCCCCGAAGACCCACCGCCAGCGTCAGTTCAAGGACCCGGTGTGGCGATGCGAGATCCGGGAACAGCTCCCGCAGCTGCGACATCCGGTACCGGACGGTCTGGGGATGGACGAACAACGCCGCTGCCACCTCGTCCCGTCTCCCCTGGTGCAGCAGCCACTCCCGCAACGTCTCCTCCAGCCGCCGTGCGGTCGCGACAGGCAAGGTCCGCAACGGTGCGAGGGCTCGGGCACGCAGGTCCGCGAACGCGTCCGCGTCGGCGCTCAGCACCAGCTCGGGCAGGTGGTCCTCGGTGTCGCGAATATCGGAGGAGAGGGAGCGCGCGCGTACGGCTCGTGCGTACGACGCGGACGCACGAGTCCATGGCCGGGCCGGGCCGACCACGGCGGTGCGGTCGGTCAGCCGCCTCAAGAGATGTGATCGGTCGGCGTCGGGGACGAGCAGCACACCGGTGGCGTCCGGCAGATCGTCCAGGACGAGGGTGCTCGGGTCGAGCGAGCGGTAGGCGGGCCGGGCTTGGGCGGCGGGCAGCAGGACCGCGGTCAGTGAAACCGGAGGCTGCCACCCGGCCCGTTGAGCAGAGGCCAGCAGCACGTCCGGGCTCGCGCCGGCGAGGAGGTCGCGGGCCAGGTGCTCCAGGTGACGCTCGTGGGCCCGGCCCCGGGCGGCCAGTTCGTCGGCGTGGCCCGCGGCGCTCGCGGCGGAGAGCTCGTCGATGTAGGCGAAGGTCAGCTCGGCGAACTTGGCGACCTCGGCGGCGGGCAGACCCGCGGGTACGGCACCCGCTGCCAGGCATCTCCAGGCCACGCGGGCGCCGACGCGGTAGGCGCTGAGCAGGGCGTCCATCGAACGGCCGTCGCGCACCTCGCCGCGGCCCAGCTCGTAGGCCGCGTCACCGCCGTCGCCGCCCGTGGCGTTCCCGCTCGCGAGGTCCAGGTAGTGCCCCAGGGCGGTGCGGACGGCTCGGCGGATGGTGGCGCCCATGTGTCCCGAAAGGGCGTTGGCGTAGGAAGGGACCTCGTCGATGATCGCCTGGACGACCTCGTCGGCGGTGCTCTTCAGCGCGGCCCGAAGTACGGTGACCGTCGTCTCATCCAAGGCCAGTTCGCTGGCCCTCCGGGTTACATGGCTCACGTTTTGTTCCCTGCGAACAATTCTGCCGACCAGATTCACGTCCTACGGACAGGACTTTACGCCCTGAGGCACAGCAAGCTGAAGTCATGACGAGTACAGCCCTCCGCAGCAGGGCGTGGAAACTACTGGAGATGGTCACGACGCCGCTGCTGCCGTCGGACTACCTCGACCTGGTCAGCCCGCTGCGTGCGGGCGCTGACCTGCGGGGGCGCATCGAGGCCGTGCACCCCGAGACGGGTGACGCCGCGACCATCGTGATCAGGCCGGGACGGGGCTGGCGCGGCCACACAGCCGGTCAGTACGTGCGGATCGGGGTCGACGTCGACGGGGTGCGCCTCTGGCGTGCCTACTCCCTCACCTCGCCGACAGACCGCCAGGACGGCCGCGTCACGATCACCGTGAAGGCGATCCCGGACGGCAAGGTCAGCAACCACCTCGTCCGCAGGGCAGAACCGGGCACGCTGATCCAGCTCGACCAGCCGACCGGTGACTTCGTGCTGCCGCAGGCCAAGCCCGCCAAGGTGCTCTACCTGACGGCCGGCAGCGGCATCACGCCCGTGATGGGCATGCTGCGCGACACCGAGTTCGACGACGTCGTCATGGTCCACTGCGCGCCGCGGCCGCAAGACGTGATCTTCCGCGACGAACTGCACGACCTGGTCGCGGACACGAAGCTGCGGCTCACCGAGGTGCACACCGACACGGACGGCAAGCTCGACATCGCCCGTCTCGACGAACTGGTGCCCGACTGGGCCGAGCGCGAGACCTGGGCCTGCGGGCCCACGGGCCTGCTCGACGCCGCCGAAGAGCACTGGAGCGAGCACGGCATACCGGAGCGCCTGCACACCGAACGCTTCCGCCCCAGCATCGTCGTAGCGGGCGACGGCGGCGAGGTCACGTTCAGCACCACCGGCAAGACCGTCGACGCGGACGGCGCCACCCCGTTGCTGGACATCGGCGAGGAGGCCGGCGTGCTCATGCCCTCCGGGTGCCGCATGGGTATCTGCTTCGGCTGCGTCACCCCGCTCAAGGCGGGCGCCGTCCGCGACCTGCGCACCGGCGAGATCACCGAAGCCGAACCTGGCGTCCTCATCCAGACCTGCGTGTCCGCCGCGGCGGGCCCCTGCGACATCGAACGGTAGGAACAGCTTGACCGCCATCGACCCCACCGCCCACCTGACCGCGGAGCAGATCGAGGAGCTCGGCCGCGAGCTGGACGCGATCCGCGACGAGGTGATCGCCGACCGCGGCGAGAAGGACGCCGCCTACATCCGCAAGGTCATCTCGGCGCAGCGCAAGCTCGAGCTGGTCAGCAGGGGCGTGCTGCTGTTCTCGTTCTTCCCGCCCGCGTGGCTGATCGGCACCGCCGGCCTGTCCGTGGCGAAGATCATGGACAACATGGAGATCGGCCACAACGTCCTGCACGGCCAGTGGGACTGGATGCGGGACCCGAAGATCCACTCCACCACCTGGGATTGGGATCACGTCTCGCCGGCCGACCAGTGGAAGCACTCGCACAACGAGCTGCACCACACGTACACCAACGTGATCGGCAAGGACAACGACCTCGGCTACGGCATCATGCGCGTCGACGAGGACCAGAAGTGGCACCCGTTCCACCTCGGCCAGCCGCTGTGGAACTTCATCAACGCCTGCTTCTTCGAGTACGGCATCGCGGCGTACGACCTGGAGCTCGGCAAGAACCTGCACAAGCGCCGCCGCAAGAACCCGGAGTTCCGCGCGCGGGCCAGGGCCGTGGGCCGCAAGATCCGCAAGCAGGTCCTCAAGGACTACGTGATCCACCCGCTGCTGTCGGGCCCGTCGTTCCTCACCACGCTCGCCGCCACGTTCACCGCGAACCTGGTCCGCAACCTCTGGACCCACTCGGTGATCATGTGCGGGCACTTCCCCGAGGGCGTGCAGGTCTTCGAGCGCCGGTCGATCAAGGGCGAGACACGCGGCCAGTGGTACCTGCGCCAGATGATGGGCTCGGCGAACATCAGCGGCAGCAAGGCCATGCACTTCATGACCGGCAACCTCTCGCACCAGATCGAGCACCACCTGTTCCCGGACCTGCCGAGCAACCGGTACGCCGAGGTCGCGGTGAAGGTGCGCGCGCTGTTCGAGAAGTACGAGCTGGAGTACGTCACCGGGCCGCTGCCCAAGCAGGTGTTCTCCGCGTGGCACAAGGTCTTCCGGCTCTCGCTGCCCAACAAGAAGCCCAAGGTCAAGACGCCGGACCGCGAGCAGGAGCTCGTCGCGGCCTGATTTCCGGTATCGGTTCCCGGACGCGCGCCAGGAGCTCAGCTCACAGCCCCCGGCGAGCGCACCTGGTCGGCGTGCGCGCCGCCGCCGACCGCCTTGCCCTCGATGCCCGGCTGCGGCCGCTGCGCCATGGCGAACAGCTCAGCGGCCGCAGATTGGGGCATCCGGGGGGGCGTCCCACCGCGCCCAGCACCTTGAGCCGGGCCCCGGGAAGGTGTGGGGTCAACGCGGCGAACACCCGACGGCACACACGACAGCGCGCGGCGTCCAGCGGCTCCTGCATGCCAGCCACCATGCAGGCGAAGCCGGTGCGCTGTGCACCCGCGCCGCGTCATTCCGAAGGAATGCGGAACTCGAATTCGGGACGGTCCCAGGGCACGGCGGGCGGGTTCGCAAACGCGGTCCCGGTCCGCACTGCGCCGGCCCGGTGGTAGAAGCCCTCGGCGGGAAGATGCGACACGACCCTGACACGGTCGATCCCGGCGGCACGCGCCTCGGAGCACATGTGCGCGACGAGCCGTCGTCCAATCCCCCGTCCCTGCGCTTCGTCGGCGACGAACAGCAGGTCGAGCTCCGGTGGAGCGAGGACGAGCGAGTAGAACCCGAGGACCCGGCCTCCATGCTCGTCGGCGCCCACGGCCACGAAGGTGCGGTGGGCCTCGATGTAATCAGGACCGACCCGGTAGCCCGCGACTGCGGATGCGTACTTACCCTCGTAGGCGCTCGAGCCACGCACGAGCCGCGTGAGCCGCTTGGCATCCCGCGCGACGGCCCGCCGTATCGTGATCGGCTGGCTGACCGGGGAAGTGCGTGACCTCATCGGGAGAGTATTTCGCACCGGAGAGTGCCTTCCTGCGACGGGTCGGCTGCTCGGGCAGGCGTGCCACGGCACCGGAGCTGTCGCCGACTCCGACTCGGGTGGCCAGGGTGCCCCCAGCACTCCCGCCCCCAGAACTACTCCTGGAGACGAGCGGCCAGTTCGCCGGCGCCCTGGAGACCGTGCAGGGCCGCCAGATCGCCGCCCGCCTCTCCGCGCTGGGCCGGCAGACAGAGTTCCTGACCCGCGAAGTCGAAGAGGCGGCCGAGGACCTCGGCGCGACCGTGGCCGTCCTGCCCCCGCACCGACAGCACCTGTTGTCCCCGTGCAGGCCAAAGGTCCACCTCATCACGGAGCATTCCGGCCTGCCCCTGTTCATCGGACTCGGGTGCCAACACACACGACAGGACAGCCAGGCACTGGTTGATGGAGCTCTCCCCACCCATTCCGCTCGGCCGCGCACGAGGCCTGTCCTGGGACGGGACACCAATGGCGAGGGTGCGCCCGATAGCCCGTCAGGGTCCGGGTGGTGTGTAGTTGCACATGCCGTAGCGGCATGTGATGTCGTCGAGGGCACCACAGCACGAAAGGCCCTGTCTGCGATGTACCCCTCCGCCACGCCTCCCCGCGAGGTCAAGATCGGCGATGCCGCCGCCTTCGCCGGAACCACCCCGCGCGCCATTCGCCACTACCACCAGATCGGTCTGCTGCCGGAGCCCGAGCGAGGCGGAGACGGACGCCGCCGCTACGGCTACGACGACATGATCCGCCTGCTGTGGATCCGCAAGATGTCCGAGGCCGGCATCAGCCTGGACGACATGCGCGCCGCCTTCGACGAAGCCCGGGACGTTGAGGACGTCCTGGGCCGGCTGGAGGAGACCCTGGCCGCCCAGGAGGCCGACATCAAGCGTCAGCGCGCGGCAGTCCAACGCCTGCGGGTCGTGGGCAGCCCACTGGGCTTGCTCTCCCCCTTGGTCACGGACCGGCTCAGCCACCTGCCTTCTGGCGCACTGCGCCCCTCCGACCTGGACGCCCTGCTGGTCACGGAACGGATCTTCGGGCCGCTGGGAGCCGCAATTCAGGCCAGCGTGTTCATCACCCTGGCCACCCACCCCGACTTACGGGCCGAGGCAGACCGCCTCGACGCGGCCGACGCCGCCCTCGATGACACCGTCGACCCCCACGACCCGCAGGTCGAGGAACTCGCCGCGCAGCACTGCGCCCACCACAAGGCCCTGCTCCAGGCCATTGAAGCGGCCGGACTGGACGCGGCCGAGGAGAAGCTCTTCGAGATCTACGACGCCGAGGCGAGCGACGAGGAGGACGCACAGATGAGCGCCTTCGAAGCGGTCACCAAGATGCCCTACGGCTTCTCCGCGGCCCGGACGCGGTGCATGGAACTCACGGCACAGCTCCTTTACGGGGACCTCCCCGCAGACAGCTGATCGCTGGTGTGGCCGTGCGTGAGGATCCCGGATTGGCCACCGACACGAAGTCGGCGTCTCGACACGGCCCGCACACTCCGCGAGCGGGGCTACGACTACAACCACCTGCTCCCATGGGTATCCGGCCGAGGTATCCGGCACCGCATCGCCCGCAGGGGCATCGGGACCCTGCAACGACTCGGCCGCCACCGCTGGACCATCGAACGCGGTCGGCATGAACGCAAAGCAGACCCTTTCCTGGCCATCACCGGCATCGCCTGCACCCTGATCTGCTACCGCAGACTTACCAAATGAGCGGATGTTCCAGGCGCACTCGCGACGTAGCCTGCAACGTGCTGGAGCACCCGGTCGGGCGGGGATTCCGATCAGACAGGGCGGCCGGGTGCGAGGTCGAGCGTGGCTCGGGCGCCGCCCTCGGGAAGGTTTGCGTAGGACACCCGGGCGCCGAGGATCCGGGCCTGGCCCATGACGATGGTCAGGCCCAGGCCGATGCCCTTTCCCCTCTCCCGCGCTCCGGTACGGAAGCGGCGGGGGCCCTCTGCCAGAAGGTCTTCGGGGAACCCGGAACCGTGGTCGCGTACGTGTAGGCACGTCCCGTCGACCTCCAGAGCCACCGGCGGGGCCCCGTGCCGATGGGCGTTGGTGATCAGGTTGGCCAGGATCCGCTCGACCCGGCGCGGGTCGGTCTCCACCACCTCGTCCCGATGCACCCTCACCTCGACGTCCCGGCCCGTGGCAGCCGTGCGTACCTCATCCCCGTAACGCTCCAGGGACAGCTGGGTCGCCTCACGCAGCAGCGCGTCGTCCTCCACGAGCAGCACATCGGTCATCGCTTGGCAGATCTCCTGCTCCGGGGTTGGGGACGTAGATGTCTAGGTTTCGGGGACGACCAGAGGCAGCGAGCGCAGATCGCCCTGCCCGTCCGAGGCCGGCAGGTGATGCGAGGACCGCACGCCGGCACGGGAGTAGTACGAGACTCTCTCCTGCCGCTCCAGACCGGACAGCTCGACGGTGACGGAGTAGCCACGAGACGTGCTGCACCCGGGGGAGCACCACGCGCCGCTCACCTCACCGGTGGCCTGCGCCTTCGGCTGCCCCCAGTTCCGCCACTTCAGGTGGAAGAGCGTGGTGAACTCGGTCAGGCTCAAGACCTTGGGGCGGCTGAGCGGATGCCCCAGCCAGTCGTTGACGTAGACCGGACCAGGGGCCGGGCTCCGGGTGGGCGCGGGCCCCTGGACCTGGGCCCGCTCGGCGCCCCCGCACCCGGCGACGCCCACGGCCGACAACAGGGCCAGATGAAGTTTGGTGGTCAGCCCGCATCGGGACCGGCCGAGGGCTTCATCGGGGCGGTGCTGGGTGGGCCGCTTGCCTCGGCCCGGAATCCGAGGCGGGCGGCTTCGGGCCCCGGCGGCGTGCTGATGGACTCGACAGGTCGTCGAGTCGATGCCGACGATGTTCCAGTCGACCCGCCCGTCCGCGTCGGGCATTGGTCTGAACGGCACACAAGACCCGATCCCATGTGCCGTCCGCCGACCACCTGCGATGCCTGTCGTGCACTGTCTTCCCCTTGCCGAAGCGCGCGGGCAGATCACGCCAGGGGATGCCAGTCCGCTGGCGGAAGAGTCGACCGCGAGGGACCCGTGTGGATCCCCCTTCTAGGGCCCTGACGTGGGAGGAGTCGACCACGCAACGGGACCAGTCCAGCCGTTAGGCAGCGTTCAGCTCGGCCAGCAGGACCTCGTGCGGCCTCTGCCACACGCCAGCCTCGTTCCAGTCCCGCAGCCGCCCGCCAGCACGTCATGCCCAAACCGAAACCGAGATCCTGCGGCACGTACTCCCACTGGATCTCAGCGTGCAGCCCGTACAAGATCCCGCACAGCACATCCCGGTCAGGCAGCGGCTTGCGGCCGGGATACCAGAATCTGAGTTCCCACATCGGACCGAACGCTCAACTCGTGCCCGGACGCGGCAACCAGGACCGATCCACCTCATTATGTTAGCCGCTGTAAGTCAAGACGGAATGTCATGATAAACCACGCATCTCGTGATGGAATCGGCATACATGCAGCGCTAGCCGAACCGGTTCAACAATGAGGTGGGTGATCGCCAGCCTTTCGGAGGATACGAGAGTTCGCGTCGAGCAGTTCATCGCGAAGTCAAGACACCGCTCCAGTACCACCGCACTCGCGGTCCGTGGCATTCCCATCCGGGTCTGCCCTTCCCTCCAGGCAGAAGGCATGAGCCGCACATGTCAGCCTGCCTGCCGATTCACCTTGGAGCCGCCATGCGCACCGCCAATGGATCCCGCCCTACCCGGCCATTCGTGACGTTGGTGGCGGCGGCCACCGCAGCCGGTCTACTACTGACCGCCTGCGGTGACGACGGGTCCACGGACAACGAAAAGATCACTCTGTCCGAAATGGACTACTACAACGCCGAACCCACGCGCAGCGCACTGCCCAAGCTGCTCAACCGGTGCGGCAAGCAGGCCGGGGTGGTCATCGAGCGGCAGATCGTGCCGGACCTGCGCACAAGACTGCTCCAGTTGGCCAACAGTCGCGAGCTACCGGATCTGATTCTCGTCGACAACCCTGATTTGCAACAGCTCGCCGCTACGGGAGCCCTCGTCGACCTCGACGCGCGCGGCGTGAAGACGGACGGGCTGTATCCGAACATCGTCGAGTCGGGCAAGTACCGGGGGAAGCTGTACGGCGTGGCGCCCGGCGTGAATCAGCTGGCCCTTTACTACAATAAGTCGATGCTCAAGAAGGCGGGCGTCACGCCGCCTTCCACGTGGGACGAGCTGCGCATCACGGCCAAGAGACTGACCCAGGGAAACAAGGTACACGGAATCGGTTTCGCCGCACCGGCCACGGAAGAAGGAAGTTTCCAATTCGAGTCCTTCTTCTTCAGTGCCGGCGCTTCCCTGGAAAATCTCGATTCACCACAGGGCGTGTCGGCACTGAGCTTCGTGAAAGACCTGGTCTCCGACGGTTCGGCACCCAAGGACGTGCTCAGCTGGGATCAGACGGAAGTCGGGGAGCAGTTCACCAACGGTTCACTGGCTATGATGGTAAATGGCCCATGGGAGCTTCCCCAGCTACAAAAGGCAGGGATGAAGGACTTCGGCGTCGTGCCGATGCCCGCCCCGGCCTCGGGCACCTCCTCCGGTGCCCTTGGCGGAGAGGTATGGGCGGCCGGCGGCAGCGGAGACAGGGCCGACAAGGCAGCCGAAGTCATCAAGTGCTTGGTCTCGAAGGACAACAGCCTGGCTTGGGCGAAGCTCACCAACTACGTACCGTCCGATCCGAAGGTGGCCACAGCGCTCGGAGCTTCCGTGCCCGCGATGAAGACATTCGTGCAGACCATTGGAAGCGCCAAGAGCCGCACGGCGGAACTCGGCCCGGAATATCCGAAGTACTCGCAAGCACTGTGGACCGCGGTCCAGACAGCATTGTCCGGGAGCAAGTCCCCCAGCGCGGCGCTGGCCGAAGCACAGAGGCAGGCGACGGAATGAAGGTCGGGTCACCGGGCCGTGCTCAGCACGCACTGACGGCAACCATCCCGGGCAGCTAGCTGTGCCCCCGGCACTTCCCAGGAATACGGAGCAGCCTGGCCCCAGGGACTCGCCACAACCGTCCCACCCGGTGGCACCAGGCTTCCGCAACCGACGACTCGGGATCGGGTTCATCGTGCCGGTCGTCGTGTTCGTCGTGCTCTTCTACCTTTATCCTCTGGCACGCAATGTGCTGCTGTCCTTTCAGGACTACGGCATCGAATCCCTCTATACAGGAAACGCCCCTTTCATCGGCCTCAGCAACTACCGCAGGCTGCTGAGCACCCCGGCATTTTCCACGGCGGCCGTCAATACCGTGGTTTTCATCACGGTCTCACTCTTCTTCCAGTTCACGATCGGCCTGGGACTGGCGGAGTTCTTTCGCCGCTCGTTTCCCCTCAGCCGGCTACTGCGGTCTCTTCTGTTGATCCCTTGGCTCATGCCCCTGGTCGTATCCGGCACGTTGTTCCGGTGGATTCTCGATACCGACGGCGTGGTCAACCAAATTCTGCTCGCCCTCAACCTGGTTCAGGACCCGGTGCCGTGGCTCAACACTCCCAACACCGCGATGGCTGCAGTACTGATCTGCAACATCTGGATCGGTGTGCCGTTCAACATGGTCATCCTCTACGGCGGGGTGCAGGCCATCCCGACGGAATTGTATGAATCGGCTGCCCTGGACGGCGCCAGCCACTGGCAGCAGTTCCGCCATGTCACACTGCCCCAGCTCAGACCCGTGATCGGCATCGTCTTGACGCTCGGCTTGATCTACACGCTGAAGGTCTTCGACGTGATCTGGGTGATGACCAAGGGCGGCCCGGCAAACGCGACCCACACGATCACCACCTTCGCCTACCAGCTGTCTTTCGGCGGACTGTCGGAGTTCGGTCTCGGTGCGGCCGCAGGTGATCTGCTCATCATCGTGGCCGCCGTCTTCGCCCTGCTGTATCTACGCGAGCTGCACGCTGAAGCCGGAGCCCGGCAATGACCGCCGGTCGCGCTGTCAAGAGCCGTCACACTCCGGGGCACGGCGAAGGGAATCGGGCCGTACCAGCCCGGGTGAAATCCGCGTTGGGTATCACCGTCGTCGCCGTCATGCTTTTCCCGCTGTACTGGATGGTGAATTCATCCTTCCAGACCAATGAGCAGCTGGCCCGGCGCTCACCGCGCTGGCTCCCCCTCGGCGGCACACTCAGCGGCTACCGGGACGCGCTGTCCCAGCAGGGCGGCCATCTGGCGGCATCCCTGATCATCGCCGCGAGCGCCGCTGTGCTGACGCTGGCGCTGGCCGCACCGGCGGCCTACGCGCTGGCGCAGCTGCGTTCTCCGGGTGCCAAGTCACTGCTGGGCGCGCTGCTGGTCGTCCAACTGGTACCCGGCATCGTCATGGCCAGCGCGTTGTTCCGAATCTTCGACTCCGTCGGGATACTCAACTCGGCCCAAGCACTGATCCTCGCGGACACCACGCTCACCCTCCCCTTCGCCGTTCTCGTCCTTCGGGCCTTTATGACCGCTATCCCCCGATCCCTACTGGAGGCAGCGGCACTGGATGGTGCGGGCGCGGTACGCACCTTCTGGCAGATCGTGCTTCCCATGTCCCGCAACGCACTGATCACATCAGGGCTGCTTTCGTTCCTCTTCGCATGGGGCGACTTCCTCTTCGCCGCCACGCTCAACCTCAACTCCACGACCTGGAAACCGATCACACTGGGTCTGTACGACTACATCGGCGCCGGCACCAGTCCCAGCAGCTGGAACTCGGTAATGGCCACCGCCGTCATCGCTTCCCTACCCGCTGCGGTGCTTCTGGCCATTCTCCAGAGACACATCGCCTCCGATCTCACCACTGGAGCAGTCAGGGACTGACTGCGCCGCAGACCTAAGAAAGGAGCAATATGTCTCCTCCCGACGGCACAAGGGCCGTGCCCTCCGCCTCCGCTTACGGCTCAGCTGGGAACAACTCCCGGCTCTCCGACTCCCGCCCGGCCGTATGTCTCGAGTTCGGTGACGACGAGCACGTCTTGCGGGTGGAGCCATGGGGCGCCGACAGCGTCAGGGTGCGCTCGGCCCGGCAACGCGTGCGCGACGACCTCCCAGGGGCCCTGAGTGTGCCCCCAGTCGCCGAGGCATTCTTGGGAGCCGGTCCCGACGGCGGTCAGCTCCTCACCGTCGGGCAGCTACGGGTCGAACTGTCGCCCCAGGGCCACCTGCGTTTCACGCGTACGCAGGACGGAACCGAGCTGCTCAGAGAGTCCGTCGGCCACTTCACCTGGCCCGGTCCCCGCCAGTTCACACCCGTCAGCGAGGGCCGCTACCGGCTGGAGCAACGCTTCGCGGCCTATGACGGTGAACAGTTCTTCGGGCTGGGCCAGCACTCCCACGGGCGCCTCGACCACAAGCACATGGTGATCGACCTGGTACAGCGCAACAGTGAGGTGACGATCCCCTTCACCCTCTCCTCCCGCGGCTACGGCCTGCTGTGGAACCTGCCGGCCATTGGACGTGTGGAGTTGGCCGCCAATCAGACCCGGTGGGTCGCCGACGCCGCCGAACAGATCGACTACTGGATCACCACCGGTCCGACTCCCGCCAGCATCATGCGCAACTATGCCGATGTCACCGGCCACGCCCCCGTGCTGCCGGAATGGGCCCTTGGCTTGTGGCAGTCCCGCCTACGCTACCGAACACAAGACGAGCTGCTGGGAGTTGCTCACGAGTACCAGCGGCGGGGACTTCCTTTGTCCGTCATCGCCGTGGATTACTTCCACTGGCCGCATGTGGGTGACTGGCGCTTCGCCGCTGCCGACTGGCCCGACCCGGCCGGCATGGTGGCTGAACTGGCGGGCATGGGCGTACGGCCGCTGGTCTCTGTGTGGCCGTCCGTCAGCGTCCTCAGCGAGAACTACACGCACATGAGAAATGAGCGACTGCTTCTGGGAACGGAGCAGGGCCAGCCTTTCCAGCACGTCTTTCCCGACAGCCAGGTCGACGGGAAGTCACTGCCCGTGGTGTTCTACGACGCCACCGACGGACGGGCTCGTGATTACCTATGGAGCCGCGTCAAACGCAACTATTACGATCTCGGCTTCCGCCTGTGGTGGCTGGACGCCTGCGAGCCGGAGATGTTCCCCGAAGAGTTCAGCCATCTGCGCTACGCGGCGGGACCTGGCCGGGCGGTGGCCAATCTGTATCCGCGCGAACATGTGCGGGGCATCTTCGAGCATATGCGTGCCGAAGGCGAAGACGTTCCCGTCAGTCTGGTGCGCTCCGCGTGGGCCGGCAGCCAGGCCTACGCGGCGGCTCTGTGGTCAGGTGACATCCCCGCCACCTTCGAGGCGCTTGCGGCACAGGTGCCGGCTGGGCTGAGCGCGGGCCTGAGCGGCCTTCCCTGGTGGACCTCCGACATCGGCGGATTCCACGGTGGTGACCCGGACGACCCCAGCTATCAGGAGTTGATCATCCGCTGGTTCCAGTTCGCCGTCTTCTGTCCACTGCTACGGATGCACGGATACCGCGAACCGCACGAGGTCACCGCTGCCGGCCCAAGCGGAGGGCCCAACGAACTGTGGTCCTACGGGGAGAATGCCTACCAGATTCTGACCCGACAGCTGCGCCTGCGCCAGGATCTTCGGGGCTATCTTCACCGCCAGATGGCCTCCGCGGCCGACTCGGGCGCACCGGTCATGCGACCGCTGTTCTTCGGCTTTCCCGACGATCCCGCCGCCTGGACGATCGAGGACCAGTTCCTGTGCGGGCCGGACCTGCTGATCGCCCCAGTGACCCGGCTCGGCGACCGGTGCCGCCAGGTCTACCTGCCAGCCGGCGCCGACTGGGTGGACACCGCCACGGGCAATGTTCATGAAGGCGACCAGACCACGAGGGCCGACGCTCCCCTGGAGCGCATTCCCGTCTTCGCACGCCACGGTTCCCTCCTGAACGTGAAGTTCCCGCGCTGATACAGGCGCCTTCGGGGAATCGCCGGGCGCCGGGCGCGCAACCGCACCCGACTGCTTCACAGCCCGCTGGCCGTACCGCGGGCTGATTTCCTCACCATCCTCCTCCACCTGGCCGGCCACGACGTGTCCGAGTGAATCCATCATGTCCATGAAAGACCCTCCTGATCAGATTTGCCCGGATATCTGGATAACCGTCCAACTTGTTCGACTCTTTCCGCACATGCACGATGGGGCTGTGAGCAACATCGGCCGGGCGGGTGGCGAGCATGACCAGTTATCCGAGGGAAGCCGGACACTCCAGGTGGTCGATCGGTGACCCTCTGGCCATCATCAACGCTCAGGGCACGGTTACAGGGTGGAGCGAGAGGGCTCGGCAATTGCTGGGCTACCACCCCCCGGAAGTTGTCGGGCACAGCGCCGCGGACCTCCTGATCGTCGGCAAGTTCCCCAAGGTGGCGGGGCTCTCTCTCATCGAAGCCCGGGAATGGAGCGGCGCAGCGGCACTCCGGCACCTGGACGGGCACCGCGTCGATCTGAACCTTCACCTCCATCCCTCGCTCGGTGACGACGGAACACCCCAGGCGTTCGTCGTGACCGCCAGTGCGGAGGCGGCCGAGGCGGACCATGATCGTTTGATGGTGGAGTGGGCCTTCGACCAGTCCACCGTCGCGCTGTCCACGTACAGCACAACCTCCAGCTCAGCGCAAGGGCGCGTGCAGCCCTCGCCGACAGAGGGGACGGCCGGGCCCGCTGTCGTCGATGGAGCGCAGAGCACCGCCGGGCAAGCCGGAGCTTCGGAAGGCAGGCGGCGAGCGGCTGAAGCATGCGCGTGGCGCTACTCGGACGTGTTGGATTCAGACCGCGCTGACGAGGCGCTTTCCCAATGTGTACGCCGTGTGGCCCAGGCAGCCGAGCCAATGCGCTATGAGCGCCTTGCCCCAGATCTGCGTTCCGCTCACCAACGTGCCTGGACCATTGAGCTGTGGCCCGTCCGCAACCCCGACACCGGCGAGGTGGCCGGGGTCGGGTCCGCCGCATTCGACAGCAGCAAGGAGTTCGCCACACGGCAGCGCCTAGCCCTGCTGAACGAAGCGGGTACCCGTATCGGAACCACCTCGAGTGTGACGCGCACGGCTCAACAACTGGCCGATCTGGCCGTCCCCCGGTTCGCCGACTCGGCCAGTGTGGAACTGCTCGATGCCGTAACGCGCGGAAAGGCGGCACCATCCGCTCCTGCCGCCGCCATGACGCTGCGCCGGGTCGCGCACCAGTCCGCCGAGGGCATACCCGATGCCGTGACGGGCGAGGTCACCGCCTACCCCGCCTTCTCGCCCGCAGCGCGTGCCCTGGCGAACGGCCGAACGGTGCTGTGCGGAACTGACGACCCCGACTTCTCCGGGTGGGTCGCCGACGTCATGGGGAGATCCGCTCCCGTGGAGGAGTGCGGATTCCACTCGCTCCTGGCCACCCCACTACAGGCGCGGGGCACGATTCTCGGAATCGCGGTCTTCGCCCGCGCAGAAGGCTCGGAACCCTACGAGCACGATGATCTGCCCCTCGCCGAAGGACTCGCAAGCCGGGCGGCCATCAGTGTGGACAACGCTCGCCGATTCTCCGTCGAACGCGCAAAAGCCCTCACTTTCCAGCGCAGTCTGCTGCCCCGTCATCTGCCCAAGCAAGCGGCTGTCGAAGTGGCACACCGCTATCTGCCGATCGGCAAGGGGTCCCAAGTGGGCGGCGACTGGTTCGACGTGGTCCCGCTGTCGGGCACCCGCATCGCCCTGGTCGTCGGCGACGTGGTCGGCCACGGCATCCATGCCTCGGCCGCCATGGGGCGACTGCGTACGGCGGTGCGCACGCTCGCCGCGGTCGATCTGCCTCCGGACGAGTTGCTCACCCAGCTCGACGAACTGGTCATCCAACTGACCCTGAACAGCGACACTCTGGCCCCGAACGAGCCCGACGCAGCTGAGGTCGGTGCGACCTGCCTCTACGCGGTGTACGACCCGGTCTCTCGCGTCTGTACGCTCGCCAGCGCCGGCCATGTCCCACCTGCCGTGCTGCTCCCTGACGGGACGGTCGAAGTGGTCCAGCTGAACCCAGGCCCACTTCTGGGAGTCGGCGGCGTGCCCTTCGAGTCCACCGAGCTGGAACTCCCCGAGGGAAGCATGCTCTCCCTCTACACCGATGGCCTGATCGAAGTCCGGGGCCACGATCTTGGTCTCGGCATTGAACGACTCTGCGAAGCTCTGGCTTCCGCCGTCCCCTCGCTGGACGTCAGCTGCGACATCATCCTCAAAGCCATGCTGCCGGAAAGCCCCGCGGACGACGTGGCTCTGCTTCTGGCGCGCACCCGTGCCTTGCACACGGACCAGGTCGCTGCCTGGTCGCTACCGGCGGATCCCGAAGTCGTGGCCGAGGCCCGGGCCCAGGTGTCCCGTCAGCTCTCGGCCTGGGGGCTCGACGACGCGGCGTACGCCACAGAGCTGGTGGTGAGCGAGCTGGTCACCAATGCCATCCGCTACGGGGACTCCCCCATCGGGCTACGGTTGATCCGGGACCGGACCCTCATCTGCGAGGTCTCCGACGCCAGCAGCGCCGCGCCCCATATGCGCCGTGCGCACACCTACGACGAAGGAGGCCGAGGACTGCAGATGGTGGCCCAGCTCACTCAAGGCTGGGGCGCCCGCCATACCCCCACTGGCAAAACCATCTGGGCCGAGCAACGCCTGCCGGCAGACCGACCATGATGGACCACACGGGCGATCGGGCAACAGCGGCTGCGGACCGTGGCGCGACACACACGCTCGCACTCCTCTTCCCGCCGTCCGGCGCTGACAGCGACTACCCGCCCGTCCAACTCGCTTTCATCGGCGGGGTGGCCGAGTCAGCCACCTCGTACGGCTATGACTTGTTGCTCACGCCCTGCAAGTCGGGGAAGGACCCCTCGTTCCGACGCATGATCAGCGAACGACGCGTGGACGGGGTGATCATCATGGAGGTGCGCCGGGAGGACGACCGCATCGAGCACCTTGCCGAGACGGCCTTCCCCTTCGTGGCCATCGGTCGAAACCGCGGAACGGACGCGGTCGGATGGGTCGACCTCGACTTCGCCGCCCTGGCAAGCGGATGCGTTCAGCACCTGACCGACCTTGGCCACAGTCACATCGCCTTCGTCAACAAGTCGGAGCAGATCGTCAACAGCGGGTACGGATACGCGCGGCTCGGCAGCGAGGGCTACACCGAGGCGATGAAGGAGGTAGGACTGGCCCCGCGGGCGTACCCCAGCGGCGACGACGTCGCAGCGGGAGAAGATGTCGTGGAACGGATCCTGCAGGACGATCCGGAAACCACGTCCATGGTCGTCATGAACGAAGCGGCCCTCGAGGGGATCTACCGCGGGCTGACCCGTCACGGCCGCAGCGTGCCGCGCGACTTCTCGGTCGCCGGTCTGGCGAGCAGCCGCTGGGCGGAGCAGGTGAGTCCACCGCTTACCGCGTCCGAGATTCCGGCCAAGGAGATGAGCCGGATCGCCGTCGACCTGATGGTGGAGCGGCTCACCTCGCCCACCTCGCCACCCAGGCATGTCTTGCTGAAACCTCTGATCACACTGCGCGCCAGCACGGCTCCATGCCGGTCGACTCCCGATGAGTTCGCCTTCGATCTCTGATCTCCCTTTTTCGCCTCGGGTGGTGGAGCTGGTTCTGATCGTGGTGGCCAGCTGTTCTCGAATGCCGGTCGCCGAGTGGGCACGATGAGGGCCCGGCGCTTGGGCCGGTACTCCCGCAGATCGTGGGCGGACGGGGATCACTGCCCGGATGCCGTGCCTGCGCGGATGCTCACGGGTAGCGCGTGAGCCCTGTCGGCCAAGACGATGCCCGGCCCGGATCGTCTTCCCCGCCGCGCAGCACCGCTCCATGAACCCATCGACCGTTTGCTTGCCGAACTTGCGGAGCGGACGCCCGCCACCATGCGAGCAGTTGCTTCAACCATTTCGGGGTCTTCTCGGGTGCCTGCGCCGCCAATCAGGCGAGGCCGTGCCGCCCGTGCTCCTTCACGTACTTGTAGGTGGGCCTGCGGAACCTGGAGAAAGGACGCAGTCGTGGAGATCGCACGCGGCCGACCGCAGTTCCGTGCGCGCGAGCCGCAGCCGTACGTAGCGCTTGATCGGAGTCGATCCGGCCGCCATATGTCCCTGTCCCACTCCTCCGCAGAGCCCTTCAAGATCGCCGAGGGCCTCCAGCAGCTCCGTGAAGAGGCGCGGGACGGTGGTGTGGTTCAGCGACAGGCGACGCCAGTAATCGGCCGGGGGCCCGCACCGAGGAGACGTACTCGACGACTACAGCGCTGACCGCACGGTAGTTCGCATAGAGGTCGCACCGATCGCATCTTCGCGTGGTCCGACATGACCCTCAAGCCGGGGAGAGGGAACAAGGCGACCGTCACCGTCACCATGGACGGCAGACGATTTGCTTCGGTAGGCCGCATCGTCTTCGACAACATGCGAGGCGGTGTGGGGCAAGCCGGGCTCGCAGGCGCCCGGCTTGCCGGAGGTACTCCTCAGGAGCTGAGCTTCCAGATCGCGTTGGCGATGGCGTCGGTGTTCAGGTCCAGCGCCTTCTTGTTGATGGTCGCGTCCTTGTCGCAGGCTTGGTGGTAGCACGGGTCGAAAGGCTCGCCCGCCGTTCCGCCCCATGCCTTTGCTTGCTCGGAAGTCTTCTCATGGCTTGCGCCGGAGAACAGGCCGCCGACCCGCACCCCCGCGTCCTTGAACGGCGCGTGGTCCGAGCGGCCGTCGCCCTCGGTCTCCGGGGCGGTCTTGATGTTCTTGGTCGTGAACCAGTCGGTGAAGACCTTCTCCAGACCGGTGTCGTCGTCGTAGACGAAGTACCCGGCGTTGGGCGAGCCGATCATGTCGAAGTTCAGGTAGGAGTCGATGGTCGACTCGTCGCCGTAGTTCAGGTTCTGAACGTAGTGTTTCGAGCCGACCATGCCGTGCTCCTCGGCGCCCCACCAGGCGAATCGCAGGTGCTTGCTGGGCTTGAGGTCGGCCTTGGCCACGGCCAGCGCGACCTCCAGGATCGCGGCGGAACCCGAGCCGTTGTCGTTGATGCCGGGGCCCTCGGAAGTCGAGTCGAGGTGCGAGCCCGCCATCACCACTTTGCCGCTGGTTCCGCTTCCCCAATCGGCGATGAGGTTGTAGCCCGTCGCTCCGTCGAACGTGAACTCCTGGACAGAGGTGGTGAAGCCAGCCTGGTCGAGCTCCTTCTTGATGTAGTCCAGGGAAGCCTTGTAGCCGGGGGTGCCATGGGCCCGGTTGCCGCCGTTGGCGTCCGCTATGGACTGGAGCTTGCCAAGGTGGCCCATGACAGCAGAGACGTTCACGTTCGGGGGAGTGGTGGACGGACCGGAGACGCTCGCTCGGGCGCCGTCGGCGATGCCGCTCAGCAGGAAGGCGGCGAGGGCGGCGGTGGCGCCGGCGGTGATCGCTCCATGACGGAATGACAGTGCGCGTTTCATGATGGATTCCTTGCAGATGTGGGGAAGATAGCGGCAACCGGCCGGAGGTGCGGATCGCTCCTGGTGCATCGACCGCGCCTTCGGCCGGATGGGGTGGCGCTCCCTCCGGCCGCGCCCTGTATGGGGAAGCTGTGGGCGTCGGTGTGGTGGTCAGAGGGAGTGGAGGTTCAGCGCGTCCAGGGTGTCTGCGCTCTCCACACGCCGGTCCTGGTGGATCAGTGGCTGTCCGCGGCGAGTCCCGGGGTCACGGCTTCCGAGCCATTCGCCCACAGCTCTGGGGTCATTGCCCCCTTCGTAGGTGAAGTCCGGGTTGCTGCCCTCC
Organism: Streptomyces sp. NPDC057099; assembly: GCF_042671245.1. Lineage (NCBI taxonomy): Bacteria > Bacillati > Actinomycetota > Actinomycetes > Kitasatosporales > Streptomycetaceae > Streptomyces > Streptomyces sp. NPDC057099. Next base: position 83,688 of record NZ_JBHUTX010000009.1, on the reverse strand, counting down.
TTCAACTTCACGTTGTCCACTGCCGCGTTCCGCGTGGCGGCGCTGCGCTTGATCTGGGCACGGAAGTGCCGGGCGTTCTTGGCGCTGTAGGTGGACGGTGATGGCAGCCGAGCTCTTCGCGTTCTCCTTCTTCCCTGCGTTCTCCTTCTTCTCCAGGGCCTACTTCAGAACGGACTTGATGAACTCGTCGGCGTCAAACCGGTCGTCCTTGCCCACGGAGTAGAGGTCGGTGGCCGACCGATCGGCTGGGTCGCTCGATACCTCGGGGGACGCGGACGCGAGAGGCAGGCCCGATGCGGCCAGGCCGACGCCCAGAAGCGAAGTGAGCACCGTCTTGGTGAACTTCATGTGTTGGGCTCCTTGGAGACAGCGCGCAGCACGGGGGCGAAGCCAGCGGATTCTCAAAGGGCCCACCCTCCCGCCTGCGCCCTGCTGGCGGGTAGTTGCACAAGAGGGACATGGGCCACCGGTCAGGAATCCCGGAGCTTTACTGACTCTTTGCATTCTGTGTGCGCCGGCCATGGTCAGCGCCGCCCGTCCCGCCGACGATCCCCCCCCCCATCACGCGGGGGGGGATGGCCATGGCATCCCATCAGCCCCTGCCACGCAGCACCCTGCTGCTCCGGCGCTGTGGCTACACCATTTGTTTCGCCACCACCGTGGGAACTCAAGCGCGGTAGTGGGGCCGGCTCTGCCATGCCAGACGGGAAGGTGTACGCGAGGAACCAGTAGCCGATTCCACTCTTCGGTGGGGAGGCCACGCCGAAACTGGCGCATCCTGCGCTGGGCGAAGCGGGACAAGGTCGAGTTGTGCTTTACGCCGACGAACGCGTCCTGGGCGTACCCCGATCGAGGCGCGCAGGCACCATAAGGCTTCGCGGCCGATGCGGATGAGCGGATGACACGTCCGTTCACTTCCCGCAGCGGGTGGAGGGCTGGCCGAGCTTGGTGGGGCGGGTGGTGGCCGTCAACGCACCCTGCCTCGCGGCACCTACCTCGGCGAGCGGGTCACATGCGAGGTCGGCGGGTCAAAATGAGCGTTGTCGAGCCGGTAGCCCTCAGTGCACCAGGGTGCGGCGCCGCTAGGCAGGCAATCGGCTTCCCTGACTCTCTGCCCCCAGTGATCGCTCGCGGGCTCCGGGCCATGCACCGGTTCACCATGCCAATAGCCACTTGAGGCCCACACAGACACTCCGCCAGCGCCAGCATGGTGCCCCCACGCACTCCCGCCCCCAGAACTATGGTGTCCCACCACATACGCCACTGACCTGCGGATTCCTACGGTATGGCGACACACAACCGTCCCCGCCAACCGCCTGGAAGTGGTGCCGATGACCTCCCCCGCGACCGCTCCCCCACCCCCCGCCAGCCTCAAACGCATCGTCACGGCCAGCCTCATCGGCACCACCATCGAGTGGTACGACTTCTTCCTGTACGGCTCGGCCGCCGCGCTCGTGTTCAACAAGTTGTTCTTCCCGGACTCCGACCCGCTCGTCGGCACGCTGCTGTCGTTCCTGACGTACGCGGTCGGATTCGCCGCCCGGCCCCTCGGCGCGCTGGTGTTCGGGCACTACGGCGACCGGATCGGGCGCAAGAAGCTGCTGGTGCTGAGCCTGCTGTTGATGGGCGGGGCGACCTTCGCGATCGGGCTGTTGCCGACGCACGCCACCATTGGGACGGCCGCACCGGTTCTGCTCACCGTGCTCCGGCTGATCCAGGGGTTCGCGCTCGGCGGTGAGTGGGGCGGTGCCGTGCTGCTGGTGTCGGAGCACGGGGACGCTCGGCGGCGCGGGTTCTGGGCCTCGTGGCCGCAGACCGGCGCGCCGGCGGGGCAGTTGCTCGCGACCGGTGTGCTGTCCCTGCTGACGGCCGTCCTGTCGGACGCCGCGTTCGGCAGCTGGGGCTGGCGGATCCCGTTCCTGCTCTCCGGGGTGCTGGTGATCGTCGGTTTGTGGATTCGTCTGTCTGTCGATGAATCGCCTGTCTTCAAGCAGGCGTTGGCGCAGGCCGAGGCCCGTAAGGCGGACCGGGCCGCGGAGGCGGAGAAGCTGCCGCTCGTCGCAGTGCTGCGGCACCACTGGCGCGACGTCCTGATCGCGATGGGCGCGCGTATGGCGGAGAACATCAGCTACTACGTGATCACCGCGTTCATCCTCGTCTACGCCACCACCTCGGCCGGTGTCTCCAAGCAGACCGCGCTCAACGCGGTGCTGATCGCCTCGGCCGTGCACTTCGCGGTCATCCCGGCGTGGGGCGCACTCTCCGACCGGATCGGACGCCGTCCCGTCTATGTGGTGGGTGCCGTGGGGGTCGGGCTGTGGATGTTCCCGTTCTTCTCGCTGATCGACACCGGCGGCTTCGGCAACATGATCCTCGCCGTCACGGTGGGGCTGGTGCTGCACGGGGCGATGTACGCCCCTCAGGCCGCGTTCTTCTCCGAGATGTTCGCGACCCGCATGCGCTATTCCGGAGCGTCCATCGGCGCGCAGTTCGCCTCGGTCGCGGCGGGCGCGCCCGCTCCGCTGATCGCGACCGCGCTGCTGGCCGACTACGGCAGCTCCACGCCGATCGCCCTGTACGTCATCGCCGCCGCCGTGCTCACGGTCGTCGCAGTGGCGGCGGCCAAGGAGACCCGCCACCGGGACCTGGCCGATGTCGCCCCTGACGCCGACGCGGACCGGACGACGGCTGCCCCGGCGGCGGACGCCCGGACCATCTGACCCTCCGGGATCTGTCGGCCCAGCCCCCGTACGTCCGTGCCGGTCACGTACGGGGGTCAGTGCTGTCCGGGCTCCGACAACCGGTGCAGACGCAGGGCGAGCTGGATCTCCAGGGCGCGGGCCGGGGTCTGCCAGTCGTCGCCGAGGAGGCGGCCGACCCGTTCCAGGCGCTGGGCGACCGTGTTCACATGGACGTGCAGCTCGTCCTTGGTGCGGGCGGGGCTCATGCCGCAGGCGAAGTACGCGTCGAGGGTGCGCAGCAGTTCGGTGCCGCGTCGTCGGTCGTACGCGACGACCTGGCCGATGGTGCGGTCGACGAAGCTGGGGATGTCCCGGTCGCCGGCCAGGAGCAGCCCCAGGAAGCCGAAGTCCTCGGCGGCGGCCCCGTCCCCGGAGCGGCCGAGCAGCCGGAGGGCGTCGAGGCAGCGCCGGGCCTCCGCGTAGGCCGTGCCCACGGTGTCGGTGCGGGTGGCGAGGTCCTCGGCGGGCGCGGAGGCACCGACGGTGACCGGTGTGTGGACCGCTGTGCCCAGCTGCCGGGCGGCTCGGCGGGCCAGGTCGGTCGCGCTGTCGCCGGGGCCGAGGGGCAGCAGCAGGACGGTGCCTCCGTCGCGCGCGGCGGCCAGGCCGTGCCGGGTCGCGGCGAGGTGGGACGCCGCGGCCGCCAGGCGTCTGCGGGCGTCCGCCTCCTGGTCGGCGTCGGCCGCGCCGCCTTCGAGACGCGCGGCCAGCACCACGTGGACGGCGTCGAGGTCGGCGTGCAGGCGGGCCGCGCGCTCCCGCAGCAGGCGCGGGTCACGGTCGCGGGCGTCCAGCAGGTCGTCCAGCAGTTCGCCGCGTACGCGCTGTTCGGCCTCGGCGGCGGAGCGGCGGGCGAGGAGCAGCAGGGAGGTGACCATGGCGGCACGCTCCAGGGTGCGCTGGTCGACGGGGTCGAGCCCCGGGTGGCCCCGCAGCACGAGGGCGCCGAGCAGTTCCCCGCCGGCGGCGACGGCGGCGATCCAGTCGTCCTCGAACCGCACGGCGTGCCCGTCCGCGCGGGACGACTCCAGGGCCTCGGCCGGGGTGGCGGCGGCCTCGGCGAAGACGACCGTGCCGTCGAGGACCTCGGAGACCGCGGCGGCCACGTCGTGCACCCCGCCGCCGCGCAGGACCAGTTCGGCGAGCCGGTCGTGCACGTCGGAGGCCCGCTCGATGACGCCGCTGCGGTCCCGGATGATCGCGTTGGCCAGCTCCAGGTCGGCGAGGGCCGACCGGGTCTCGGCGAGCAGGTTGGCGGTGTCGATGGCGGCCGCGGCGAGGGCGGCGAAGGAACCGAGCAGGGCGATCTGCTCGCGCTCGAAGACCCGGGCACGGCGGTCCGCGGCGAACAGCACGCCGATGACGTGGTGCCCGAGCATCAGCGGCACACCGAGGATGGCCACGAGCCCCTCGTCCCGCACGCCCGCGTCGATGGTGAGGGTGTGCTGGAAGCGGTCGTCCTTGAAGTAGTCGTCGGTGACGTAGGGGCGGGCGGTCTGCGCGACCAGGCCGCCGAGGCCCTCCCCCATGCCGAGCCGCAGCTGCTGGAACCGGGCCGCGACCGAGCCCTCGGTGACCCGCATGTGGGTGTCGCCTCTCGCCGGGTCGTTCAGGCTGAGGTAGGCGACGTCCGTGCCCAGCAGCGACCGGGCGCGCTGCACGATCGCCTGGAGCACGGCGTCGAGGTCGCGCAGTCCGGCGAGGTCGTGGGCGGTCTCGAAGAGGGCGGACAGCTCGGCCTCGCGTCGACGCCGTCCCTCCAGCTCCGAGCGCACGCGCAGGGCGAGCGGCTTGGCCCGCTGGAGCGCGGCGATCCACTCCTCGGACCGGCCTTCGGCGCGCGCGAGCAGCACAGGCTGCTCATAGGCGTCGGCGGAGGCGCCCCGGGCCAGCAGCTCGAGGAACGGCGTCTCGGCGTCGGCCGGAGGCACCCCGGCTTCGGCCGCCGGCGCTTCGGCGGCGCCGGCGGAGCGCTCGGCTGACTGCACGTGATCGCTGGACATGCTCACAGGATTCACCATGACCGGGCCGTCCCGTCAGCCCTGTGGATAACTCGCGGACCGGCGAGACACCGAAGTCAATGGGCGGTCCAGCCGCCGTCGAGCACGAGCGAGGTGCCGGTCACGAAGGACGCCTGCGGAGCGCACAGATACGCCACGGCCTCGGCGACCTCCTCCGGTTCGATGAGCCGCTTGACGGCGCTGTCCTGCAGCAGCACCTCGGACAGGACGCGTTCCTCGGGGATGCCGTGCGCCTGCGCCTGGTCGGCGAGCTGCTTCTCGACCAGTGGGGTGCGTACATAGGCGGGGTTCACACAGTTCGAGGTGACACTGTGGGGTGCGCCTTCGAGGGCGGCGGTCTTGGAGAGTCCCTCCAGCCCGTGTTTGGCGGCCACATAGGCCGACTTGTAGGCCGAGGCGCGCAGCCCGTGGACGGACGACACATTCACGATGCGCCCCCACCCCTGTCCGTACATGTGGGGCAGCGCACCGCGGATGAGCCGGAACGGTGCCTCCAGCATCACGGTGAGCACCTGGTGGAAGGCGTCGGGCGGGAACTCCTCGATGGGGCGCACCAGCTGGAGCCCGGCGTTGTTGACGAGGACGTCGGTGCCCGCGGCGGCGAGTTCGGCGGCGTCCAGGTCGGTGAGGTCGAGGACGTGCGGTTCCACGGTGCCCGCGAGGTCGTGGCCCTGTTCGGCGAGCGTCTCCAGGCCCGAGGCGTCCCGGTCGACGGCTCTCACCTTGGCCCCGGCGGCCGCGAGCCGCAGCGCGCAGGCGCGGCCGATGCCGCCGGCGGCCCCGGTGACGAGCGCGGTGCGGCCGCCGAGATCGAGTGAGGGGGCGTGGGGAGCCGGGGAGACACGGGGCGCGGTCATGCGTCGACCTTAGGAAGCGCCCCTGCCCCACCCCATGTGGTCACGCCCCATAGTTCAGCTGGGGGCAGTGGGGTCGAACCATGTGGGGGTGTCCGACACAGCCTGCTTGATCCGGAGCAGGCCGAACTCGTTCAGTTCGGGCAAGGCGTCGATGTCGAACCAGCCGACGTCCAGCGACTCGTCGTCGTTGACCCGCGCCTCCCCGCCGACGGCCCGGCAGCGGAGGGTGATGTCCATGTACTGGCAGGTGTCGCCGTTGTCGTACGTGACGGGGTGGAGCGCCTGGACGAGGACGACCCGTTCGGCGACGCAGTGCACGGCCGTCTCCTCGTGGACCTCCCGCACGGCGCAGGCGGCGGGCTCCTCCCCCGGGTCGGGGATGCCGCCGATCACGGACCACTTGCCGGTGTCGGACCGGCGGTTGAGCAGCACTCTGCCCTCGTCGTCGAAGACGATGGCGGTGACTCCGGGGAGCCAGAGCAGCTGATGGCCGGCCGATGCGCGGAGGGTCCGGATGAAGTCAGGAGTAGCCATGGCAACGACCCTAATCGGCCGGTCGAGGTGTCCCGCGCGATTCAGGCAGCGTGCGACGGGCGTACGGCTACACGTCACCGGCGCGTCGTGCGCGCAGACCGGCGCCGACGGCCCAGCCCAGACCACCGGCCGCGACCAGCACGAGGGCGATCTCCGGCAGGATGCCGAGCCGCGTGGCGGGGGTCTGCGAGGAGCGCAGCGGCACCTTCTGTACCAGTGAGTCGGCGACGAACATGCCGGTCTTCTGCGTGATCTTCCCGTCCGGCATGATCATCGCGCTGACGCCGCTGGTCACCGGCACCGTCACGGTCCTGCTGTGCTCGACCGCGCGGACTCGGGACATGGCGAGCTGCTGGTAGGTCATCTCGCTGCGGTCGAAGGTGGCGTTGTTGCTCGGCACGGAGATCATCTGGGCGCCGTCCATGACCTCGGAGCGCACGGTCCAGTCGAAGGCGGCCTCGTAGCAGGTGACGAGGCCGACCTTGGCGCCGTCCATGGTGAACACGCCCGGCTCGGTGCCGCGGCTGAAGTCCTGGCGGACCATCGCGGTCCAGTTCTTGTTGATCGCGCCGATGAACGAGCGCAGCGGCAGATACTCGCCGAACGGCTGGATCTGACGCTTGTCATAGGTGTCGACGGGTCCCTTCGCCGGGTCCCACAGGATCTGCTCGTTGTAGAGCTTGCCGTCGCGCTCGACGACGCCGCCGACCGAGATGGGCACGCCGATGGCCTTGGCCGCCTTGTCGATCACGGCACGGGCGTCGGGGTTGGCGAAGGGGTCGATGTCGGAGGAGTTCTCCGGCCACAGCACGAAGTCGGGACGGGCGACCTTGCCGGCCTTGACCTCCGCGGCCAGGCGTTCCGTCTCGCGCGCGTGGTAGTCGAGCACGGCCCGGCGCTGGGAGTTGAAGTCGAGGCCCGCGCGGGGCACGTTGCCCTGGATCGCCGCGACGGTCACGCTGCCGTCCTCGGCCTTGTCGCTGACCAGCGGCCGGGCCGCCACGGCGCCCACGACCGGGACGGCCACGCTCAGCAGGCCCAGGGCCGCTGCGGCGCGTCGTACCGTCCCGGTCCGCCGGGTCTCCACGGCCAGGCGGACGACCTCGTACAGACCGAAGCCGCACAGGACCACTGCGAAGCCGAGCACCGGGGTACCGCCCAGCGCCGCGAGCGGCAGGAACACGCCGTCGGCCTGCCCGAAGGCGACCTTCCCCCAGGGGAAGCCCTCGAACGGCACGCGCGCGCGTGCCGCCTCTCCGGCGATCCACACAGCGGCTGCCCACACCGGCCAGCCGGGCAGCTTCGACACGGCCGCGACGCCCGCGCCGACCAGTGCGACGAAGACCGCCTCGATGACCACCAGGGCGAGCCAGGGGCCCGGCCCGACCTCCACTCCGGTCCACACCAGCAGCGGCAGCAGAAAGCCGAGGCCGAAGAGGTAGCCGAGGCCCAGCCCGACCTTCCAGTTCCGGCCGCGCAGCACCCAGCCGAAGACGGCGAAGGCCGGCAGGGCCAGCCACCAGAGGGTGCGGGGCGGGAAGCTGACGTAGAGGAGCAGGCCGGAGAGCGCGGCTGTGGCGGGCGGAACGAGACGCCGGGCCCAGGTCCGCGCCCCGGGCGCGTTCCGCGGCTCCAACTGGTCCGACTCGCCGACGGAGGTTGCGGTGACGGTCACTCCCGGAGTCTAAGGCGCATGACCTTGAGGCCGACAGCGCGGTCCGCGAGGCGGCGGCACCACGCCGTGCGGACGGCCACGCGCGGCGTCGCCCCGCGTCCGCAGCATCGTTCCTGCTCATTTCGTCACGACACATCCACAAACCGTCCACCAGCGGCTACGGTGTGCCGAAGCCTCAGTCGTGCGGCCCGTGGCGGCCCGTGCGGCCGGGGTCTTCACAGGTCGGGGGCGACGTGGTGCGGGGGGCGGGGCGGGGTGGGTTCACGTGGGCTGACGTCCGCGTCCGGGCTGGACGCGGACGGCGAGAGAAGAATCGTTTCCGATGCGGCGGGCGTCGTGGTGCTGGGAGCTTGCGCCGGCTGGTCCCTGATCACCGCCGCGGTGCACGAGGGCCGGCCCGAGGGTGTGCTCCTCGCGGTGCTGGCCGTGGCGGCCGGGTACGCCGCCGGGCGGATCGGCGGGGCGCTGCTGCCGGTCGGCGCGCCCTGCGCCGGGGCGCTGGCGGGTGTCGCGCTGACCGTGGCCGTTCCGCACCTTGCTCCGGGGCCGCAGATCACCGCTCCCCTGGGACACGCCGGGGCCACGGCGGCCGTACTGACGCTGTCCGCAGGGGCCGCGTGCTGTGCGGCCTGGGCCGCCGCCGCTCCGGCCGCCCGGATCGCCCTGCGCCTGCTGGCCGCCGGGACCGCGGTGCTGGCGGCCGTGCTCGGCTCGGCCACCGGCTGCGTCACCTGCCTCGCGGTGCTGTTGTGCTCGCTCGCCGCAGGACGCACCCGTCACCGCGGCGCCGGCCTCGCCGTACTGGCCGCGGTCGCCGCCCTGGTGACCTGCCTGGCCTGGGCGGTCGCCGCGCGGGCCGTACCGGGCGGGCTCGTGGCCGCCCTGGAAGGGCGGCTGACGCCGCACCGCGTACAGCTCTGGGAGGACGCGTGGCACCTGCTGCGCGAAAACGCCGCCCTGGGAGTCGGCCCGGGCCGCTTCGGGGAGCTGAGCACGACGTCCGCCCAGTCACTGCTGTCCGACGGCAAGCCCCACTCGGCGCCCCTGCAGCAGGCGGCCGAGCAGGGCATCGTCGGCGTGGCCCTGATGGCGGCGGCGTTCGGCTGGGTGCTGTACGCCCTGTGGCGCGGCCCGCGCCCGACGCCGGTGGTGCTCACCGCGGGCGCGACCCTGACGGCCCTCGCCGCCATCGCGGCGATCGGCAACGCGCTGAGCTTCACCGCGGTGTCGGTGGGTGCGGGCCTGCTGGCGGGCACGGCCACGGCACGCCCCTGGGCCGACGAACCGTCGACCCGCGCCCCGGACACCCAACCGCGCGCCGGACGCACCCCTGCCTGGTGACCGGCCGCCCCGGTGATCACGGCCGGCGATCCACGGCGCTCAGTGCGCGGGAGCGCCCGGCTTCGTGGGCCGCAGCCGGGCCTTGATCACCTGGACGGCCGCCTCCGCGTCGTCGACGGTGACCGTGAAGGTGTGGCCGTCCCACATCTCCAGCACGACGCCCTCACCCCGTCGTACGACCACCGCGGTGCCCTTCTCGGGCCGCCATCGGTAGCCCCAGCCGCCCCAGTGCCGGGGGGTGACATGCGGGATGTACGTGGCGCCTGCCACGTGGGAGAGCGGGATACGGCGGCGGGGCAGGCCGATGTGGCCGCAGCGCACCTCGAGGTGCTCGTCGTCGACCCTGAGGGCGACGTGCACGAAGGCGAGGGTTCCGAAGAGGACCAGCAGCCCGGCGGCGATGCACCCGACGACGGCCATGACGAGCGGGGCACCGGACGTCCACGCCGAGTCGACGGCCAGCTCGATGCCCAGCGCCATGCAGGCGGCGCCGACGAGCGCCAGCAGCCACTGGACCCGGTTGGTGGCACGGCCGGTCCAGACATCGGGGTGCGCGTGGGGGGCGTTCTCGCCGTGGGGGTGGTCCCTCATGCATATGAGGTTACTCAGCTTTCGCTCCGCCGGTACCCGGTGGCGGAGCGTGACTGCGCCGACCGGGCGGGCGGGCCCTCCGGCACGGGCGACGGCGGTCGGTGGCCGGTGCCGGTCAGCCGGCGGGCGTGACCGCCTGGAGTATCCGCCCTTCCTCGTACGCCAGGGCCGGCGCGGGCAGCGTGCCCTCGCGTCCGCTCAGCAGAACGGTCAGGGTGCCGTGGGGCGGGGCGCCCGGTGCGGGCTGCTCGCCGAGCCGACGCAGGGCCTGGGCGGCGACGGCGCCCGCGGAGCCGTGCAGCACGAGGGGCGGGCGGCCGGGGCGCTGGACGGCGGCCCGGATGCGCTCAGCGACCAGTTCGTAGTGGGTGCAGCCCAGGACGACGGTCGTCACCTCATCGGGGGTCAGCGCGGCGGCCGCGGCCACGGTGGCGTCGATCGCCGCCTCGTCCGCGTGCTCCACGGCCTCGGCCAGGCCCCAGCAGGGCACCTCGGCGACCGGTACTCCGCCGGCGAAGTCACGAATCAGGGCCCGCTGGTAGGGGCTGCCGGTGGTGGCCGGGGTGGCCCAGATGGCAATGGGCCCGCCGCCGGCCGCGGCGGGCTTGATCGCCGGGACGGTGCCCACGACCGGGAGCTCCGGTTCAAGGCGGGCGCGCAGGGCGGTGAGCGCGTGCACGGTCGCGGTGTTGCAGCCGACGATCAGGGCGTCGGGGCGGCGCGCGGCGGCGGCCTCGGCGACGGCCAGGGCCCGCGCGGTCAGGTCCTCCGGGGTCCGAGGTCCCCACGGCATCCCGTCGGGGTCGAGGGAGAGCACGAGATCGGCGTCGGGGCGCAGACGCCTCATCGCGGCGGTGGCCGCCAGCAGACCGATTCCGGAGTCCATGAGCGCGATCTTCACCCGATCACGATAGACGATGACCCTTCTCGGGCAGGCCCGGTGGGGCAGACTGCGCGCGTGAGCGCCGTTGTGTGGACTGCCGCTGGATCACTTCTCGCCTGGCTGTGGCTGCTGCTCTGTCAGGGCTTCTTCTGGCGCACGGATGTGCGACTGCCGCAGCGCCGGGACCCGGACGTGTGGCCGTCCGTGTGCGTCGTCGTCCCGGCCCGTGACGAGGCGGCGGTGCTGCCCGCCGCCCTGCCCTCCCTGCTCCGTCAGGACTACCCGGGGCGGGCGGAGGTCTTCTTCGTCGACGACGGCAGTTCCGACGGCACCGGTGATCTCGCGCGGGAACTGGCGCGGCGTCACGGCGGCCTGCCGCTGACCGTGGGCTCGCCGGGCGAGCCGCCGCCGGGCTGGGCCGGGAAGCTGTGGGCGGTGCGCCACGGCATCGACCTGGCACGCGCGCGTGATCCCGAGTATCTGCTCCTGACGGACGCCGATATCGCGCATGCGCCGGACAGTTTGCGGGAGCTGGTGGCGGCTGCCCGTGCCGGAGGGTTCGATGTGGTCTCGCAGATGGCCCGGCTGCGGGTGGAGAGCGTCTGGGAACGTCTTGTCGTGCCGGCCTTCGTCTACTTCTTCGCGCAGCTCTACCCCTTCCGCCGGATCGGCAGGGAGGGGACACGGACGGCCGCCGCGGCCGGTGGTTGCGTCCTGGTGCGGGCGGAGACCGCCGAGCGGGTGCGGATCCCGGACGCGTTCCGGCATGCCGTCATCGACGACGTGGCTCTCGCACGGGCCGTCAAGCGCGGTGGCGGGCGCGTCTGGCTGGGGCTGGCCGACCGGGTGGACAGCGTGCGGCCGTATCCGCTGCTGCACGACCTGTGGCGGATGGTGTCGCGCAGCGCGTACGCCCAGCTGCAGCACAACCCCCTGCTGCTGGCCGGGACGGTCGCGGGGCTGGCGCTGGTGTATCTGGTGCCGCCGGTGGCGGCCGTGGTGGGCCTGGCCGCGGGGAGCACGGCGGCGGCGATCACCGGCGGACTGGCGTGGCTCGTGATGGCGGGGACGTATGTCCCGATGCTCCGCTACTACCGGCAGCCGCTGTGGCTCGCTCCCCTGCTGCCGTTCACGGCATTCCTCTATCTCCTCATGACGGTCGATTCGGCGGTGCAGCACTACCGGGGACGCGGTGCGGCCTGGAAGGGCCGCACCTACGCCCGTCCGGAGGCCGTGCCCGACGAGGGCTGACGGCCGCCGGTGGGAAGGGCGGTCATTTCCTGCCGGGGGTCCAGTTCATGCCCCACCCGTAGGCGTGGTCGACCGTGCGCTGCGGGCTGACCCCGCGCTCGGGCACCAGGTAGCGCGCCTCCCGCTGGACGACCAGATCGCCGCCGGTGTTGGTGATCAGGGCGAGCGCGCACACGGGCGAGGGGACCGTGCACTCGTCGAGGGAGAAGTCGATCGGGGCGCCGTGCTGCGGCTGGAGCGTGACGGTGGCGCTCAGGTCGGCGAAGGAGCGGGCGCCTTCGTAGATGGTGACGAAGACGAGGATGCGCCGGAGGGCGTTCTTGTGGTCGAGATTGACGGTGAGGTTCTCACCGGCCGCCACGGCGCCGGTGCGGTCGTCGCCGTCGAGGTGGATGTACGGAGGCTGGTGCAGCGCTCCGAAGGCGTTGCCGAGGGCCTGTACGACGCCCTTGCTTCCGTCGGTGAGTTCGAACAGGGCGCAGAGGTCGAGGTCGAGGTCGGAGTGCATCGCGGCCGGGCGACCGAACTTGCTGCTCCACCCCGAGAACTGCTTGCGCACCTCCCAGTTGAGGTTCACGTGGAGGGCGCCGGAGGTGCCGCCCTGCTTGGTGAGCGAGACGGAGGGGGCTGCCTTGGTGAGCGTCACCTTGGTCAGGCGGACCGGTGCCGGTGCGGCCGGAGGCACTGCGGGCGGGGGCGGGGCCGCCGGTCGCGTCATCGGCGAGGGCGGGGGCGCCGGGGGTGCGGCGGGCGGTGGGGCGGCGGCCATGGGTGGTGCCGCGACCGGGGCCGTCTGCTGCGGTTCGTCCACCGTGATGCCGTACTCGGTGGCCAGCCCTTCGAGCCCGCTGCTGTAGCCCTGCCCGACGGCGCGGAACTTCCAGGCGCCCTGGCGGCGGTAGAACTCACCCAGCACGAAAGCGGTTTCAGTCGTCGCGCCCGGGTTGTCGAAGCGGGCCATCGGAGTGCTCCGGCCGGCATCCTGGACCTCGATGTACAGGTCCGGGACCTGTCCGAAGGTGCCGCCGTCGGCGGAGGCGGCGAGGACGACCGTCTCGATCGAGGACTCCACGCGCGTGAGGTCGACGAGGAGCGCGTCGGTCACCCGGCCGTCGGTGTTCCGCTTGCCCTCGTGACGGATGGCGCCGGAGGAGTGCGCGGGCTGGTTGTAAAAGACGAAGTCCGCGTCGGAACGCACCTTCCCGCTTACCAGCAGCAAAGCGGAGGCGTCCGCGTCAGGTACGCCCGGCCCGGTCCGCCAGCCCAATTCCACCCGCAGTGCCGCGGTCGGCACAGGAGTGTTTGAACCTTTCAGCATTTGCATGTCCGCCCCCATCGCGTATCACCGCGCCAGGCACATCCCGGCCGTCCGTCGAGTTCCGTTCGCACAACCTATTCCTCCTGGCCGCGAACTCCCATGCGCCGCCACCGGGAGACCCCTGGCCAACCCCTGGTAACCGGCCCGGAACTCGGCCTTTACAGGATCAGAACCCTGTTCGGTGCCCTTTTTTGGCGAGTTCGCTCGCATTGGGGATCCCAGGTCACTGGCGACGCGGAAAACAACCCTCTTATCGGTCTCCCCAACCAGCACATCGTTGGCTTAACTTATGTGGCATGACCTCCCCCCGCTCCACCTATGGCGGCGGCTACTACTCCGCCTCCTTCCCGGACACCCCGATCTACGACAGGCTCGTCGCCGAGCGGGGCACCCCGCAGATCGCCCCGATCCGGGTCCCCGCGCAATACGACATGCCCGGCAACAACCTGCCCGCTCTTCCGTCGGCGCTGCCCGCTCTGCCGGCAGCCCCCTCCCAGCCCGCCTACGGCTATCCGCAGGCGCAGCAGCCCGCCCCGCTCCAGCAGGCGCCCGCGGCGTACATCCCGCAGCAGGCCTCCGCACCGCGCGGCTATCCCGGCCCTCAGCCGCAGCAGCCGCGCCCGGCGGCGCCCGGCGGGGGCTACGAGGCGATGCGCCCCGCGGCTCCCCGGCCCGCACCGGCCCCCTATCAGGACCCGTACAACAACCAGCAGTACCGCGGGTACTGAGCGCTCCCGGGGGTTGTCGGTACCGGCTGGCACGATGACCCCATGGGGAACGCGCATCTGCACTCGATCCACGTCCATCCGGTCAAGGCGGTCCGGGGCCTGGCGCCCCGGAAGGCCGTCGTAGAGCCCTGGGGGCTGGCCGGAGACCGGCGCTGGGTGCTGATCGACGACGGGGGAAAGGTCGTCACGCAACGCCAGCAGCCGCGCCTCGTGTCCGCCGCCGCAGAGCTTCTGCCGGACGGCGGCGTCCGGCTGTCCGCGCCCGGCATGGAGCCGCTGACGGTGCCCGTTCCCCGGCCCCTCGGCACGGTGCCGGTGCAGATCTTCCGCGACAAGGTCGAGGCGGTCCCGGCCGAGGACGAGTCCGCGCACGCCTGGTGCAGCGCCTTCCTCGGCATCGGTGCCCGTCTCGTGTACATGCCCGACCCGGCCACGCGCCGCCCCGTCGACCCGGAGTACGCGCTGCCCGGCGAGACCGTCTCGTTCGCCGACGGCTTCCCGCTGCTGCTCACGACGACGGCCTCGCTCGACGCTCTCAACACCCTGATCGCGCAAGGCGACCACGCGGGCGAGGGCCCGCTGCCCATGAACCGTTTCCGGCCGAACGTGGTCGTGGCGGGCACGGCCGCCTGGGCCGAGGACGCGTGGTCGCGCATCGCCATCGGGGCGGTGTCCTTCCGGGTCGCGAAGCCCTGCGGCCGGTGCGTGGTGACCACCACCGACCAGGGCACGGGCGAGCGCGGCCGCGAGCCCCTGCACAGCCTCGGGCGGCACCGGCGGCTCGGCGGCAAGCTGGTCTTCGGACAGAATCTGGTGCCCCTGTCCCGGGGCACGATCCGGGTCGGGGACCCGGTCAGGATCCTCGAGCAGCACGGGCAGGAGGTCTCCGACCGGGGCGGGAACCCCGTCGCGGGCCCGGGCGTTGGCCTTGTGTGAGAAATTCATGAGAGACCCGTGAGAGGTGATGTGGCTCTCTCTTGGACGGGTCCGGGCGTGGAGGGCTCCGCGGTGGGTTATCCAGGAGCGGGAAGGGGGTGCGGTCGGTGCGAGCGATCAGCGGACTCTGGCGCTGGCGGCGCAATCCGCTGTGCCGCGCGACCGATCTGGCCGAGGCCTGGGTGGCGCTCACCGCCCTGCTGCTGATCCTCCTGCTCGCCCCGGTGGCCGGATCCCTCGTCGGAGGCGCCGCCCAGGACACGCTGCAGCAGTCCGTCCGGACACAGCACGAGGCACGGCATCTTGTGACGGCCACGGTGGTCCGCAAGCTGGACCGCTCCCCGCTCGACGCCGACCCGGAGACCTCGACGGGCAGGGACCTGCGCAACCGCGTCCTCGCCGACTGGACCGCCCCGGACGGCACCCCGCACCAGGGCCCGGTCCTCGCGGGCCTCAAGGACCCGCGGCAGGGC
This sequence comes from Streptomyces sp. NPDC057099, assembly GCF_042671245.1. NCBI lineage: Bacteria > Bacillati > Actinomycetota > Actinomycetes > Kitasatosporales > Streptomycetaceae > Streptomyces > Streptomyces sp. NPDC057099. Next base: position 68,339 of record NZ_JBHUTX010000009.1, on the reverse strand, counting down.
GACGAGTTCCGGATATGGACCGACCGGCACGGCCGGATGGTGGCCCGCCCGCTCGACTCCGCGACGGCGTCGACGCACGCGGTCCTCGGCGGCATAGGCGCGGCCCTGGCGGCAGGCGGCCTCGTCGAGGGCGGCAGGCGGCTGATCGTCTGGCGCATGGTCCGCCGCAGGTACGCCCGTTGGGACCAGGCATGGGACAAGGCGGGCCCGGACTGGGGCAGGACGGGCACCGGCAGCTGAGACGGCCTTCCGACTCTGGTCAACCCACCACCCGCGCGCACGCTACGGTGGTCCGGCCGAGACGATCGGCACAACCCGCGCGCGAGCGAGCAGGAGGGGCGCGCCGGTGTCGCTGCCGCGTGCGCGCGCAGGCCCGAGAGGCCGAGCACGGCCGCGACTCACGACACGGGCTGAAGCGCCCCGAGGGCGAACGAGCCATCAGTACGACCGAGGTGGGGGCACAGCTACACCATGGCACAGGGCACGGTCCAGGTGACGCACACCGGCACGTCGCGGTGGCGGCGCCGCACGGGTGAGTACGCATCGCTCGCCGCTGCCCTGGAGGCCGCGGCCGACGGAGACGTCCTCACCGTCGCCCCCGGCACCTACCGGGAGAACCTCGTCGTGCAGCGCGCGGTGACCCTGCGAGGACCCGAGGGCTCCCCCGGCTCGGTACGGATCGCGCCCGTGGACGGGGTGCCGCTGACCGTGCGCGCCTCGGCGGTGGTGCAGGACCTGCACGTGGAGGGCCAGGACTCGGCCGCCCCGGCCGTCCTGGTGGAGGAGGGCACGCCGGAGCTGCGGGACGTGCGGGTCGTCACGCGCTCGGCGGCGGGGATCGAGGTGCGCGGCAACGCCCGGCCCACGGTCCGGCGCTGCGCGGTCGACAATCCGGCGGGCGTCGGCATCGCCGTACTCGACGGCGCGGGCGGGTTGTTCGAGGAGTGCGAGGTCGTCGCGGCCGGCCAGGCGGGCGTGGCGGTGCGCGGCGGCGCCCACCCCCGTCTGGAGCGCTGCCGGGTGCACCACACCTCGGGCTCTGGGCTGTCGGCGACCGGGGAGAACTCGGCGCTGGAGGCGGTGGGCTGCGAGATCTACGAGGTCCGTGGCAGCGGGGTGCAGATCACCGGCCGGGCCACCGCGCACCTCACGGACTGCGATGTGCACCGGACGACGGCCGACGGTGTCACGCTGGACACCGACGCCGTGTTGACGCTGGCCGACTGCCGAATCCACGACATCCCGGAGAACGCGGTCGACCTGCGCTCGCGTTCGGTCCTCACGCTGACGCGCACCACGGTGCGGCAGTTCGGGCGCAACGGCCTGTCGGTGTGGGACCCGGGCACGCGAGTGGACGCCAACCAGTGCGAGATCTTCGACAGCACGGGCGACTACCCGGCGGTGTGGGTGAGCGACGGAGCCACGGCGGTGCTCGACTCGTGCCGGGTGCACGACGTGCCGGACGCGCTGTTCGTCCTCGACCGCGGTTCGCGCGCGGACGTCGTCGACAGCGACCTGTCGCAGGTGCGCAACACGGCCGTGTCGGTGAGCGACGGCGCGACCGCCCAGCTCGACGACTGCCGGATCCGGGACACGGCGACGGGCGCCTGGTTCCGCGACCACGGCAGCGGCGGCACCCTCAACAACTGCACGCTGGACGGCACCCAGACCGGCGTCATCGTCACCAAGGGCGCCGACCCCACCGTGGAGCGCTGCACCATCGACTCCCCCGCTGAGGCCGGGGTCTATGTCTCGGCAGGTGGCCGCGGCAGCTTCCAGAACTGCCGGGTGACGGGCAGCGGCGGCTACGGCTTCCATGTGATCGACGGCAGCCGTACGACGCTCAGGAAGTGCCGCACGGAGCGGTGCACGCGCGGCGGCTACGAGTTCGCGGACAGCGGCGCGGACGCGGCATCCGGAACGGGCCCGGTGGTGGAGGACTGCACCAGCGACGAGAGCGCGGGGCTCCGGGCGCCCGCGGCGCGGGAGACGGCCGTGCAGACGGTGAGCCACTCCCCCGGTCTGCTCGGCGCCCTCCCGGGACAGCGCACCGAACCGGAGCCCCCGGCCCCGGCCGTGGAGCCCGAGGAGCCGTCCCGCACCTCCAAGGCGGTCCTCGGTGAACTGGACGCGCTGGTGGGCCTGGAGAGCGTCAAGCGCGAGGTGCGGGCCCTCACCGACATGATCGAGGTCGGCAGACGCCGGCAGCAGGCCGGCCTGAAGGCGGCGTCGGTCAAGCGGCACCTGGTCTTCACCGGCTCCCCCGGCACCGGCAAGACGACGGTCGCGCGGCTGTACGGCGAGATCCTCGCCTCCCTCGGTGTGCTGGAGAAGGGCCACCTGGTCGAGGTGTCCCGGGTGGACCTGGTGGGCGAGCACATCGGCTCGACCGCGATCCGCACCCAGGAGGCCTTCGAGAAGGCGCGCGGCGGTGTGCTGTTCATCGACGAGGCGTACGCGCTGTCCCCCGAGGACGCGGGCCGCGACTTCGGCAAGGAGGCCATCGACACGCTGGTGAAGCTGATGGAGGACCACCGGGACGCGGTCGTGGTGATCGTGGCGGGTTACACGGCCGAGATGGAGCGCTTCCTGTCGGTCAACCCGGGTGTGGCGTCCCGTTTCTCGCGGACCATCACCTTCAGCGACTACGGCCCCGAGGACCTGCTGCGGATCGTGGATCAGCAGGCCGAGGAGCACGAGTACCGGCTGGCGCAGGGCGCGGCCGAGGCCCTGGGGAAGTACTTCACGGAGCTCCCCAAGGGCCCGGCGTTCGGCAACGGCCGTACCGCGCGGCAGACGTTCGAGGCGATGGTGGAGCGGCACGCGAGCCGCGTCGCCCAGGTCGCGGAGCCGAGCAAGGACGACCTGACGCTGCTCTACGCCGAGGACCTGCCCGAGCTGCTCTGAGGATCCTCCTCCGGACCCGGGCAGGGCGGCCCGTCTGGCTGCCGAGGGGTCGGCAGGCCCGGCCGCAGCCGGGCCAGCAGCTTGCGGCGTTCCTCGGCGAACGCCGGGTCGGCCTGGTAGCCGGAGTGGCCGAGGATCGGTGCGGGCAGCGGCAGCGGGTCCGTGCGGCCGTAGGCGAGTGGGTCCTTCAGGGGGCCGTGGTCGACTTGGTGGCCGCGGTCGCCGGGCAGGCGCATCGGGCCGCCTATGGGGTCGGTGAGCCGGTAGAGGTTGCGCCAGCAGTCGACCTCCCGGTGCAGTGAGCCGAGCGCGGCGGGGCCGAAGTGGGCGGGGAACCAGCGGCCGTAGAGGCGTTCCAGCGGGGAGCCGTAGGTCAGCAGCGCGACTCGTTTGCGGGCGGAGGGGGCGAGTTGCCAGGCCGCGGCGGCGGCGAGCACGCTGCCCTGCGAGTGCCCGGAGATGACCAGCCGTCCGCCGGTGGTCCGGGTCCAGGTCGCCATCCGCCAGGTCAGGTCGGGCACGGCGCGTTCGGCGTAGCAGGGCGGGGCGAAGGGGTGGGCGGCGCGCGGCCAGAAGGTGCCGACGTCCCAGAGGATGCCTATGGTGCGGCGGGCCGCCGCGTCCTTGTAGGCGCGCCGGCCCCAGGTGACGAACAGTATGAAGCCGAGGCCGATCAGCCAGGAGCCGAGGGCCTGGGCGGTCTCGGCGGCGCCGTGGACGACGGGGTAGGAGCCCTGCGCGGCCTCCCCGGGTGTCTCGTCGGTGCTCAGGGCGCCCACCAGTGCCCCGGCGCCGAGGAGCAGGGTGACGCCGGAGGTGACGGCGACGATGCGGGGTCCCCGGTCGGTGAGCGCCGCCATCGCGCGGGTGTAGGCGATACGGCGGGTCCGGGCGCGGTCCTGGGCCTCGTCCGGGTAGTCGCGTGCCACGGCCTCGCGCTCGGCGCGGGCGAGCTGCCAGGCGCGCCGGCCCAGCCAGCCGAAGAGCACCAGGAGCACCACGATCAGGGGCGGGATGACGGACGCCTGCCAGGTCAGCAGGACCGGTGGGCCGTCGATCGACGCGCCGGTGCCGTCCAGCCAGTCGGACACGCGCTGGGCCACGCCGCCGGACATCACCCCGCCCAGGGCGCAGGCCAGCATCGCGACGGCCGGTCCGCCGAGACCGCGCAGCACGGCCCGCCGGTCGGGGTCGGTGCGGTGCAGGGTGTGGGCGACGACGGCGAGGACGATCACGAGCAGCCCCTGCACCAGGGCGATACCCCCGAAGGTCATGTCGCCCGGCAGCCGCCCGGCCGACTCCCAGCCGGGGCGTTCCCACCCGGCGTACAGCAGGGCGAGGCCGAGCAGGACGAGCGCGGCGAGCGGCAGGCGTCGTACGAAGCGTTCGTCGAGCTCCCGGTCGAGGCGCCTCTCGCTGCGGCCCCGGCGGCACACGACCCACACCACGGCGACCGCACAGGCCGCGAGGGCCGCCTCCAGGAGCAGGCCCAGGAGGTTCAGTACGGCGGGGCCGCCGGGCTCACGGTCGCGGCGGGCGGCGGCACTGGCGACCGCGGCCGCGACGGTGATCAGTCCGGCGGCGGTGTGTGCGGCGCGCAGCCGGGCCACCAGCCGGCGTCCGTACCAGAACCCGGGCCGGCCCAGCGCGGTCGGGCTGCCGTCCTCGTCGGGCTCGGGGGCGCGGTCGATCGGCTGCTGGGACTCGTAGTCGCTCCAGGTGCGCTTGGACAGGTACCACAGCAGGGCGGTCAGGGTGGTGGGGACGAAGGCGGCGAGGGCGAGCCTGCGGCCGGGGCTGCTCCACCAGCCGCCGTCCGAGACGGTGGGCGAGAGGAAGCCCAGCCAGGAGTGGTGGTCGGCGCACGCGAGGGTGCCCGCGCACTGCCAGGCCGCCAGGTCGAGGGCGACCTCGCAGGCCGCCGCGACGAGCAGCACCGTCAGGGTGAGCCCGGCCAGCCGTACCAGGAGGCCGTAGAGGCGCACCGTGCGTCTTCGGCCGCTGGCGGTGGGGCGCATCCAGTGGGCGAGGTTGACGACCATGAACGGCAGCAGCAACAGCCACAGGGCGCGGGTGCCGTTGCCGGAGGTGAGGTTGCACCAGACGTAGGCCTCGGGCACCGGGCCGTCGCGGCGGTGGGCGTCTGGGCTGGTCTCCGCGTCGACGTCGTCGGCGCGGCGGAAGACCGCCGCGATGTTGTCGCCGGTGATCCGCACCGTCCGAGGATCGTTGAGCATGTCCTGCGGCGTGGTGCCTCCCACGCCGTGGACCAAAAGTTCCAGAGCGGTCCCGGTCTCGCCGGGCCGCCGGGCGGGCTGGTCAGGCCCGCCGGTCGAGAGCTGTTCCTGCGCATGTTCCACTGATTCGCACTTCCCCCGTGACACGCCGTCGGCTCCGTCCGCGCGGGCACAAGGATCTCCACTTTCGCGGCGCCGTACACCTCCTGTCACGGAATCTCCCCGATCCGTGATGCGGGGAAGCGACAGATGAGCGGCGAGTGACATGTGCGCGACGAGCGGTCGGTGGCGCCGGCGACTCCGCGACATGCGAGGATGAGACGTCCGCGCACCGGAGCCCGGGGAGAATGTCCTAGTGGGGGCGGGTGTGCTGGGCGAGTCGGACGGCATAGAGGCGAAAGGACCGGAGCGTACGTGAGCGAGAATCAGAACCTCCTCGCGGAGCAGCGGCGATCCCTGATCCTCGACGAGGTCCGCCGCCGGGGCGGTGTCCGGGTCAATGAGCTGACCCGCAAGCTCGGCGTGTCGGACATGACGGTCCGCCGCGATCTCGACGCGCTGGCCCGCCAGGGCGTGCTGGAGAAGGTGCACGGCGGCGCGGTCCCGGTGGTAGAGGCGAGTACGCACGAACCCGGCTTCGAGGCCAAGTCCGGCCTGGAGCTGACCGCCAAGGAGGACATCGCGCGGGCCGCGGCCAAGCTGGTCGCGCCGGGCGCGGCGATCGCCCTGTCGGGCGGGACAACGACCTTCGCGCTCGCTCACCAGTTGCAGGACGTGCCGGATCTGACGGTGGTCACCAACTCGGTGCGGGTGGCGGACGTCTTCCACGCGGCGCAGCGCACCTCGGGCCCCCGGCAGGGCGCGGCCACGGTCGTGCTGACCGGCGGGGTGCGCACTCCCTCCGACTCACTGGTGGGGCCGGTGGCCGACCAGGCGATCGCGGCGCTCCACTTCGACCTGCTGTTCCTCGGTGTGCACGGCATATCGGTCGAGGCCGGCCTGTCGACGCCGAACCTCGCGGAGGCCGAGACGAACCGGCGGCTCGTGCAGTCGGCCCGGCGGGTCGTGGTGGTCGCCGACCACACCAAGTGGGGCAAGGTGGGCCTGAGTTCGTTCGCCTCGCTGGAGCGGATCGACACGCTCGTGACGGACGCCGGTCTGCCGGACGAGGCACGCGGGGTGGTCGCGGAGCATCTGCGGCGGCTGGTGGTGGCCGGGGAGCCCGAGGACGGGGCAGACAGCTGACGGGCCGCCAGCTAGGGTGACGCTTCCGGTCATCGCCCGTTCCGTTCGAGGAGGGCTTCGTCCATGGCTCACCGTCTGCGCCCGGTCGGGCTCGACTTCGCCGGGATCGCGCCCGTGCGGCATGTCTCCGCGCTGGTGATCTCGGCTCCGGTGGAGGCGGTGTACCGCGCGCTGGCGGACGTGCCCGGCTGGGTCGACTGGTTTCCGCAGGTGACGGCCGCCCGCGCGGTCGACGGGGGCGCCGGCCGCGACATCACGCTCAGCGGGGGCGTCCGGTTCCGCGAGTCGGTCATCGCGGCGGAGGAACCCGAGGTGTACGCCTACCGCGTCGACGTCACCAATGTGCCCGGGGTGCGCGCGATCGTCGAGGAGTGGCGGCTCGCGCCGGCCGGCGACGGCACCCGGGTGCGGTGGACCTTCGCCACCGACGGGACGGCGGCGTACCGGCTCGCCATGAAGCCGATACGGATCGCCCAGGCGCGCGCCTTCCGGGACGCCGCCTCGGCGCTGGAGCGGAGGCTGGCGGCCTGACGCCGCGGGCCCGGTCTCAGCCGGGCCAGACGCCCGTCTCCAGCACCGAGTCGATCGCCGCGGTGTACGGCGCGATGTCCAGCCCCTGGGCGGCCAGCCAGGAGTCCGAGTAGTACTTGTCGAGATACCGGTCCCCCGGGTCGCACAGCAGGGTCACGACACTGCCCTGCCGGCCCTCGGCCACCATCTCGGCGGCGATCTTCAGCGCGCTCCACAGACCCGTGCCCGTCGAGCCGCCCGCCTTGCGGCCGATGGCCCGCTCCAGTGCCCGTACGGCGGCGACACTGGCCGCGTCGGGCACCTTCATCATCCGGTCGATCGCGCCCGGCACGAAGCTCGGTTCCATACGGGGCCTGCCGATGCCCTCGATCCGGGAGCCGCAGTCGTACGTGACGTCCGGGTCGCCGGTGGTCCAGCCGTCGAAGAAGCACGAGTTCTCCGGATCGGCCACGCAGACGCGGGTGTCGTACTGCATGTAGTGGATGTAGCGCGCGAGGGTCGCGGAGGTGCCGCCCGTGCCCGCCGTGGCGACGATCCACGCCGGCTCGGGATACCGCTCCAGACGCAGCTGGCGGAAGGTGGATTCGGCGATGTTGTTGTTCCCGCGCCAGTCCGTGGCCCGCTCGGCGTAGGTGAACTGGTCCATGTAGTGGCCGCCGGTCTCCGCCGCGAGACGGGCGGACTCCTCGTACATCGTGCGAGGGTCGTCCACGAAGTGGCACCGTCCGGAGTGGAACTCGATGAGGCGGATCTTCTCGGTGCTCGTCGTGCGCGGCATGACGGCGATGAAGGGAACGCCGATGAGCTTCGCGAAGTACGCCTCGGAGACGGCCGTCGAACCGCTGGAGGCCTCGATCACGGGCCTGCCCGGTCGGATCCAGCCATTGCACAGGCCGTAGAGGAAGAGGGAGCGGGCGAGCCGGTGCTTGAGGCTGCCGGTGGGGTGGGTCGACTCGTCCTTCAGGTACAGGTCGATGCCCCATCGCTCCGGCAGGGGGAACTGGAGCAGGTGGGTGTCGGCCGAGCGGTTGGCGTCGGCCTGGACCCTGCGGACGGCTTCTTTCAGCCACGCGCGGTAGCCGGCGTCGCTGTGGTCGACGTCGAGGGTCACGCCGGTCCGGGTCTGCTGGGGAGTGCTCACGGGGTGCTCCTAACGCTGCGCGCCGACGGCACGTCGCGCGGCCGACACCTCGATGATAAGCAGCTTCCGCACGCTTCTCACCTGCATAAACGCATCTTTGAGCCCCCCAAAGCGCCCCCTGGGGCAGAGGCCGGGGCAAGGGGGCGCGCGGTCCCGGGGGCGCATTCGCGTGTGTGCTGCGGGCGCCCCCCGGCGAGGGGGTCGCACGTACTGGTGCTCGACGCCGGGTGCGGGCAGACTTCACCGCGGGACCAAGGCCCCGCACGGGGTACCGGCAGGGTACGACGCACCGCCGGAGCAGGCTTCCGAGGCACACTGGATCAGTACACGGGCCCGTACCGGGCGCCGCGGGGAGCGCGGGCCGGTACACCGAGCGCACAAGGGGGCGGGTGGCATGGCGGAGCCGGAGTTCAAGGCCACGGGCGTGCGGATCGGGAAGCGGCTGCGTTCGCTCACCCGGGCCGGACAGGTCCGGATCAGCGACGGCCGGCTCGAGCTGCTGACCAGCTACGGCAGTGAGATCGACAGCGCGCCGGTACAGGCGGTGCGCGCCTCCAGGCCCTGGTTCGGCCCCGACGGCCGGGCCACGGCGGATCTCAACGGCAATCGGTACCTGCTCACCCTGGGCGATCACGACCCCGCCCCGGGCGAGCCGGGGCCGCCCGCGGCACGGCGATTCATCGAGGCCGTGCGCCGAGCGGCGGGGCGTGGCGACTGAGATGTCCGCGAGTTGCGGTACCTCACCCCCTGCGTCACTCTGGTCTCACGTCACTCTGGGTTTACCGGCGATAACGCTGCGAACCAGCCCGCCGGCCACGACAGCGGGCGGCGGTGTCATGAAGGCGCCCTGCTGGATCCGAACTCCGTGTTCTTCCGGACCTCACGTCGGGGAGTCGCAGCCGTGATCAGCTACCCAAACAGACACTGCACGGTGGAGCTTCAAGCTCTGCCGTCGCGGATCGGCCAGGTCCGCAGAATCGTATCTGCACAGTTGCGCTACTGGCATCTGGACGCCCTGATCGACCGTGCCTCGCTCGGTGTGACGGAGCTGTTGTCCAACGTCCACCGGCATGCCCAGCCCGACAAGACCTGCACCGTGGAGATAGAGCTGCTCCTCGACCGGCTCACGGTCTCGGTGCACGACCACGACCCGCGGATGCCCGTGGTGGAGGATCCTCGGGACATCGCGCCGCTGGCGACCTGCGGGCGCGGGCTGGCGATGGTGGCCGCCATGAGCGAGAGCTGGGGCGTCCGGCCGGACGGCGAATCCGGCAAGGTCGTGTGGTTCACCCTGCCGACCTCCGTGGTGACGGCGCCGTCGCGACGGGCGCGCCGCGCGGTCCTGGACAAGCCCGCGCGCAGGTTCGCGGAGGTCGGGCCCTCCACCGACGGGCTGCGGCCCGACCATGCTCCCGCCCGGTCCGCCGTTGCCGGTTGACCGGGCGGTGACCACCCTTCGCACGGCGGCCGCGCCGAGTTGACTTGTTCGGTCGGCATGCTCAGGCACCACCGCCCTTGGCCGGGCGTCCGAACTCCTCGTTCAGCACGGACAGCCGGCGCCAGTACTCGTCCTCGTCTATCTCGCCGGAGGCGAAGCGGTGGCCGAGTACGGCGATGGGTGAGTCGCTCTCGACGGCGGGCTGCCGCCAGGGGCCGCCCCGGCGGCCTCGCCGCACGGTGCGGCGCAGCAGCACGATGGCGCCGCCGATCACCAGCGCCCAGATCAAGGGGAAGAACAGGATCCACGGGCCGGGCCCGCCGCCGTCGCCGAAGTTCGCCAGGGTCTGCATGTCGTCCAACTCCTCGGATGCGTTGCCGCGATGTTCTTTCCGTGCTTCCGAGAGTCGCCCCGCGAGGGGTCACCCGTCGTCGTACGGCCAGCGGCAGTCTGCGTACTTCGCGGGGAGTAGGCCTCGACCGACAGGCCTGCCTCGACTTCTGTAACTACTGGTATGTACAGTGAGGGCATGAGCACCTCGGAACGGCTGATCGAGTCCACCCGCGAGCTGCTGTGGGAGCGCGGCTATGTGGGCACGAGCCCCAAGGCGATCCTGGAGCGCGCGGACGCCGGGCAGGGCAGCATGTACCACCACTTCAAGGGCAAGCCCGATCTCGCACTGGCCGCGATCCGGCGGACCGCCGAGGAGATGCGGGCTGCCGCCGAGGGAGTGCTCGACGGCCCCGGAACGCCGTACGAGCGCGTCGCGGCGTATCTGCGGCGCGAGCGGGACGTGCTGCGGGGCTGTCCGATCGGCCGGCTGACCATGGACCCGGACGTGATCGCCAGCGACGAACTGCGGGCGCCGGTCGAGGAGACCCTGGACTGGATCCGGGGGCGCATCGCCGCCATCGTCGAGGAGGGCAAGGAGCAGGGCCAGTTCGTGCCCTCGCTGGACGGCGGGGAGATCGCGGCGGCGGTCGTGGCCACGGTCCAGGGCGGCTATGTCCTCGCCCGCGCCTCCGGCTCCCCCGCCGCGTTCGACGCGGGAGTGCGGGGGTTGCTCTCGCTGCTGGCACCCCGTCCCGCCTGAGGAGGCTTCCGTGCACGCCATGCAGTACGAACTGACCCTGCCCGCCGACTACGACATGGGCGTCATCCGCGACCGGGTCGCCCGGGTGGGGCGGCTGCTCGACGACTGGGACGGCCTCGGCCTCAAGGTCTATCTGATGCGCGAGCGCGGTCTGCGCGGCTCTCCGGTCCATCAGTACGCGCCCTTCTATCTGTGGAACACCGTGGAGGGCATGAACTCCTTCCTGTGGGGCGGTGGGTTCCAGCGGCTCGGTGACGACTTCGGGCGGCCGTCCGTGCGGCAGTGGACGGGGCTCGCGTACGAGGAAGGGGGCGGATCTCGGGCGCGGTTCGCGGTGCGGAACCGCCAACGGGTGCCTGAGGGAGGGCTGTTGGCCGATGTCGTGGCGGACGCGGTGGGCGAGGCCCGGCGGCTGGCGGCGGCGGACGGGGTCCTGCTCGCGGCGGCCGCCGTCGACACGAGCCGGTGGGAGCTGGTGCACTTCTCGCTCTGGGAGCACGACACGCCCAAGGCCGACGGTGACCTGTTCGAGGTGCTGCATCTGTCGGCGCCCGGCCGGGACCGGCTGCCCCGGGGGCGCCAGTGGTGAGCGCGATACGCACGGTGCTGGGGGACGTAGCCCCTGGAGACCTGGGCGTGTGCGACGCCCACGACCATCTGTTCTTCGGCAGTCCCCGGCTGCCCGGCCAGGAGCTGCGCAGCGTGGCGGCGGCGCGGGCGGAGCTGGCCGCGTTCCGGGAGCAGGGCGGCGGGGCCGTGGTGCAGTGGACACCGTACGGGCTCGGGCGGCGGGCCGCCGATCTGCCGCCGCTGTCCCGGGAGACCGGCGTGCACGTGGTCGCCGCGACGGGTCTGCACCAGGCCGTGCACTACGACGACGCCACGCTCGCCGGGCTGCGGGGCCGGCTCGCCGACGTCTTCGTCTCCGAACTCACCGAGGGCATCGGGGTGTCGGGGGTGCGGGCGGGGCTCGTCAAGGTAGCGGGCGGGTTCCACGCCCTGGACGCGCACGCCCGCTGGACGATGGAGGCGGCGGCCGAGGCGCATCACGCGACGGGGGCGCCCATCGCCGTGCACCTGGAGCTGGGCACGGGCGCGCTGGACGTATTGGACCTGCTGTGCGGGAAGTTGGGGGTGCCGCCGCACCGTGTGGTGCTCGGGCATCTCAACCGCTCCCCCGACCTCGTGACGCACCGGCAGGCGGCCGAGTCCGGCTGCTATCTGGCCTTCGACGGGCCGTCACTCGCCCATCACGCCACGGACTGGCGGATGCCGGACGCCGTACGGGCCCTCGCCGACGCCGGGTTCGGTGACCGGGTGCTGCTGGGCGCGGACACCACCACGGCCGCCGCCCGCTCGGTGGGCGGCGGCCCCGGGATGCCGTATCTGCTGCGCCGGGTGCGGCCCCGGCTGGTCCACGCCGTGGGCGAGGACCTGGTGGGGCGCGTCCTCACGGAGAACCCGGGCCGGGCGTTCGCGGTGGAGTGGCCCTGACCGGTGTGGTCGGCGGGATCAGCCTCCGGCCTGGTCGCTGTCCTTCAGTTCGCCCCAGCCGTGCCAGCGGTCGACCTCGATCCAGGCGCTGACCCGGGGGCGTACGCGGTCCGGGTAGGGCTTTCCGATGTAGTGCCGGGCGAGGCGGTCGATGTCGGCCAGGCCCTCGTCGTCGTACATCTCGGTGACCCGGCCGATGAGGGTGACATGGGTGTACCAGTTGTCGTCGGCGAGGACGGTGAGGGTGACGCGCGGGTCGCGGCGCAGGTGCTTGAGGCGTACGCGGCCCTCGTCGAGGTTGATCAGGACACGGCCGTCATTCCACACGTACCAGGTGGCGGTGGAGACGGGGGTGCCGTCCGAGCGCAGCGTGGCCATGACGCACGGGTTGGGCCGGCTCAGCAGGGCGTCGGCCTCGGGCGGCAGCGGCGGCTTGGACATGAAGGGAACCTCCTAGGAGTTGGACTTCTCGTCGAAGCTGGCGAAGTAGGCGGCGACCATGTCCTCGTCGCCGTGGCCCTGGGCTGCGGCGCGCTCCATGCGGGTGGCGGCCGCCTCGGCGACGTCCAGGCGGACGCCGTTGTCCGCACCGGCCCGGACGATCAGGCGGGCGTCCTTGGCGGCGGTGGTCACCGAGAACTGGGGCGGTGTGAGCCGGTCGTCGAGGACCAGCTCGGACTTGGCGCGCAGATAGCCCATGTCGAGCGGGCCACCGGCGACGAGGTCGAAGAAGCCGTGCGGGTCGACGTCGAGGGCCTTGGCCAGCGCCAGGGCCTCACCGGCGGCGGCCGTGACGGCGAGGACCCAGCTGTTGGCGACCAGCTTCAGCCGGGTGGCCCCGCCCGCCGCCCCGTCCTCGCCGGTCCACACGGTGCGGGCGCCGACGGCGTCGAAGACGGGCGTCACCCGGTCCCGCCCGTCGGCGGGCCCGGCGGCGAGCACGGTCAGTCGTCCGGCCTCGGCGGGCTGACGCGTGCCCAGGACGGGCGCGTCGTAGAAGACGAGTCCGTGCTCGCGGGCGAAGGCGGCCAGATCGGCGATGCCCTCGATGCCGGCGGTGGTGGACTGCACCCACGCGATGCCGGGACGCAGGGCCGGGGCGGCCTCGCGCATCGTCTCCAGGGCGGCCGGACCGTCGTAGAGCATGGTCAGGACGACATCGGCGTCCCGTACCGCCTGCTCCGGCGAGTCCACGATCCGCACGCCCTCGGCGGCCAGCGGCTCGGCCTTGGCACGGGTGCGGTTCCAGGCGCGGACGGTGTGTCCGGCCCGGGCGAGGTTGCGGGCCATGGCCGCGCCCATGATGCCGGTGCCCAGGACGCTCACGGTGAGCTTGTCGGTCATTGCGCGTCAACTTCCTCGGTGGTGCGGTGCGGCGGGCGTACTGCCTGTGGACCAGCCTGCCCGCTGGGGGCTCGCCTGCCCGGGAGCGGCGCGGGCACTCCTCAAGGCCATGCCCTCTAGGTCAGCGCCCCGAGCGGGTCGTCCAGCACCGGCTGCCACGCCAGTTCGGCCGCGCCGACCAGGCTGTTGTGGTCGAGGGTGCAGGGGAGGATGGGGACGCCGCCGCTCTGGCCCCAGAGGCTGCGGTCGGCTACGACGGCGCGGAGGCGGTCGGGGTCGGCGTCCAGGAGGGTGCGGTGGAGGCCGCCGAGGATGATGCGGTCCGGGTTGAGGATGTTGACCAGGCCGGCGAGTCCGAGGCCGAGCCGGTCGATGAGGGTCTCGGTGGCGGTGCGTACGCCCGGGTCGTCGTAGTGGTGGCGGACCAGGTCGATGGACTGCTGGAGCAGGGACACCTCGGGGCCAGGGTCGCGTCCCGCCGCCGTCAAGAAGGCCAGCGGGTCGGTCTCGACGTCGAGGCAGCCGCGGCTGCCGCAGTGGCAGGGGCGGCCCTCGGGGTGCACGGTGAGGTGTCCGACCTCCAGGGCGAGGCCCGAACTGCCCCTGTGGAGGCGGCCGTCGAGGACGAGTGCGCCGCCGACGCCCCGGTGGCCGGTGGCCACGCACAGCAGGTCGCGGGCGCCGCGGCCGGCGCCGTGCCGGTGCTCGGCGATCGCGGCGAGGTTGACGTCGTTCGCGGCGAAGGCGGGTCCGTCGATGCCGGCCGCGCGCACCTGCTCGGCGAAGATGTCGCGGACGGGCGCGCCCGCGGGCCAGGCCAGGTGGAGGGGGTTGAGGGCCAGGCCCTCGGGTTCGGCGACCGCGGACGGGACGGCGAGCCCGGCCCCCACGCATCGGCGTCCCGTCTCGCGCAGCAGTTCGGCGCCCGCCGTGACGACGGAGGCCAGCACCTTCGCCGGGTCCGCGTCGACGACCTCGCAGCCGGGCGCGGTGGCGACGATCCGGCCGCCCAGCCCGACCAGCGCCGCCCGGAACCCGTCGGCGTGCACCTGCGCGGCGAGCGCGACGGGACCGTTCTCGGCGACCGCCAGCCGGTGCGAGGGCCTGCCCTGGGATCCGGCCGCCGCGCCGGGCCGGGCGTCGACCCGGATCAGCCCGAGCGCCTCCAGCTCGGCGGCGACCGCGCCCGCCGTCGCCCGGGTCACTCCGAGCTCGGCGGTGAGCACGGCCCGGGTCGGCGCGCGTCCGGTGTGGACGAGTTCCAGCGCGGGTCCGAGCGCTCCGCGCCCCCGGTCCAGCCGCGTCCTCGAGGTGCTCCCATCCCCCGCCTGCCGGGGGTCCGCCTTCCCGCTCATGTGGGCGAGTCTCCCATGATCCGCCGGGCCTGCGGCCTACAGACCGCTGACCCGGAGCGTGATGTTGAGCCGTCCGGTCAGGCCCAATCCGGGCGGTGCCGTGCCCCCGTGTACCCGGGGAACGCCGTGGTAGGCGAGCCGGGACGGGCCGCCGAAGACGAACAGGTCGCCGCTGCGCAGCTCGACGTCGGTGTAGGGCCGGGTGCGGGTCTCGGTGTTGCCGAAGCGGAAGACGCAGGTGTCGCCGAGGCTCAGCGACACCACCGGCGCGTCCGACTTCTCGTCGCTGTCGCGGTGCATGCCCATGCGGGCGTCGCCGTCGTAGAAGTTGATCAGTGCGATGTCGTAGTCCGCCGTCTCCGGGTCGCCCAGCGCGTCCCGCACCGCTCGGCGGCCCAGCTCACCGAGCCACTCGGGGAACGGCTTGACCGGGGCGCCGTCGCCGTCGGCCACCGTGCGGGCGTAGGCGTACGGGTACCAGTGCCAGCCCAGGCACACCTGCCGGGCGGTCATCGTGCCGCCGCCGGGTGTGCGGACCGTGCGCAGTCCGGCGGGTGGGCGGGCCCACGCGCGGCAGGCGTCGAGCAGCGCGCGCTGGTGTTCGGCGTCCAGCCAGTCCGGTAGGTGCACCGCGCCGGGTGCCACCTGCGTACGGGCCCTGGGGAACAGCTCGCCGTCCATGCCTCCCATCCTGCCCGACACGGCCTGAGCTGCGGCTCGGCTAGCCTTGACGCACGATGAACGACCGTATGACGACGCCGTGGGGCGAGTTCGCGCTGACCCGCTTCCCCGAGGATCCGCGTGACAGGCTGCGTGCCTGGGACGCTGCCGACGAGTACCTGCTGAGGCATCTGGCGCAGGAACGGGTCCCGCTGTCGGGCACGGTCGTGGCCGTCGGGGACCGGTGGGGCGCGCTGGTGACGGCGCTCGCGGAGCACCGGCCGACGCAGATCACGGATTCCCATCTGACCCAGGAGGCGACCCGGGCCAACCTGGCGCGGCACGGCGTCGAGCCCGGCGCGGTCGGACTGCTCACCACGCAGGATCCGCCGCCCGACCGCGTCGACGTCCTGCTGGTGCGGGTGCCGAAGAGCCTGGCGCTGCTGGAGGACCAGTTGCTGCGGCTGGCGCCGGCGGTGCATGCGGGGACGGTCGTCGTGGGCACGGGGATGGTGAAGGAGATCCACACCTCGACGCTCCAGTTGTTCGAGCGGATCCTCGGCCCGACCCGTACCTCGCTCGCCGAGAGGAAGGCGCGGCTGATCTTCTGCACGCCGGATCCCGCGCTGGAGCGGCCCGCCAGTCCATGGCCGTACGTCTACACGCTGCCGGACGGCATCGGCCCGGCCGCGGGAGGCACCGTCGTCAACCACGCGGGTGTGTTCTGCGCCGACCGGCTCGACATCGGCACCCGCTTCTTCCTCGGGCATCTGCCGAGCAGCCGGGGCCGACGAGTGGTCGATCTGGGATGCGGCAACGGCGTGGTCGGTACGGCGGTGGCGCTGGCCGACCCGGAGGCCGAGGTGCTGTTCGTGGACGAGTCGTTCCAGGCCGTGGCATCGGCGGAGGCGACGTACAAGGCGAACGGCGTGCCGGGGCATGCCGAGTTCCGGGTGGGCGACGGGCTGGCCGGTGTGCCGTCGGGCAGTGTCGACCTGGTGCTCAACAATCCGCCGTTCCACTCCCACCAGGCGACGACGGACGCCACGGCCCGGCGGATGTTCACCGGGGCGCGGCGCGTGCTGCGGCCGGGCGGTGAGCTGTGGGTGATCGGGAACCGGCATCTGGGCTACCACGTGACGCTGCGGCGGATCTTCGGCAACAGCCGCCTGGTCGCCAGCGACTCGAAGTTCGTGGTGCTGAAGGCCGTCAAGCGGTAGCCGGGCCTAGGGCCCCAGGGTCCTCAGGGCTCTCGCCACCGCCCGTGTCATCGCCTCTCGCGCCACCGTGAGGTAGCCGCGCGGGTCGACGGCCTCGGGGCGCTCGGCGAGGAAGTCCCGGAGGGCGCCGGTCAGTGCGATGTTCAGGGCGGTGCCGATGTTGACCTTGGCGATGCCGCCCGCGACGGCCGCGGTGAGTTCGTCGTCCGGGACGCCGGAGGAGCCGTGCAGGACGAGCGGGACGTCCAGGGCGGCCGACAGGCGTTTGAGAAGGGCGTGGTCGAGGGCCGCGGTGCGGGTGGTCATGGCGTGGGAGCTGCCGATGGCGACGGCCAGGGCGTCCACCCCCGAGTCGGCCACGAAGGCCCGGGCCTCGTCGGGGTCGGTGCGGGCGCCGGGGGCGTGCGCGTCCAGCGGGGGCCTGCCGTTCTTGCCGCCGATCTGCCCCAACTCGGCCTCGATCCAGAGCCCTTGCGCGTGCGCCCAGTCGACGGCCGCCCGGGTGGTGGCGAGGTTCTGGGCGTAGGGCAGCCGGGCCGCGTCGTACATCACGGAGCTGAAGCCGGCCTCCGCCGCCTGGTACAGCAGCGCGTCGCTCTGTACGTGGTCGAGGTGCAACGCGACCGGTACGGCGGCGCGTTCGGCCGCGGCGACGGCCGCTCGGGCGAGCGGGAGCAGCTGCCCGCCGTGGAACTTGACCGCGTTCTCGCTGACCTGCAGCACGACGGGGGCGTGCGCGGACTCGGCGCCCGCGATGACGGCCTCGACGTGTTCCAGTGTGATGACGTTGAACGAGGCGACGGCCGAGCGGGCCGCGGCGGCGCGGGTGACGAGGTCGCCGGTGGTGGTGAGGGGCACGGTGCCTCCGGGGTCGGTGGACGAGGGTCGCCGAGGTCAGTCGGTGAGGATCACCGAGCGGGTGAGATGGCGGGGGCTGTCCGGGTCGAGGCCGCGTGAGGCGGCGACCGCGACGGCGAGCCGCTGGGCGCGGACGAGTTCGGCGAGCGGGTCCAGGGCTCCGGCGATCCACAACGCGCCCGTGCCGCGCACCTGTTCGACGAGACCGTCCGGCGCGTCCCCGAACATCCAGGTCGCGGTGCCGCTGGTGCTGACGCTGATGGGCCCGTGCCGGTACTCCATCGCCGGGTAGGCCTCGGCCCAGGACAGCGATGCCTCGCGCATCTTCAGCCCGGCCTCGTTGGCCAGGCCGACGGTCCAGCCACGCCCCAGGAAGGCGAACTGGGCACATTCCACCAGGCCTTCGGGCAGGGGCTCCGCCAGGGCCGTGCGCGCGTCGGCGACAGCCGTGTCGGGGTGGAGTCCCAGATGGGCGCGGAGCAGGGTGAGGGCGGTGGTCGCGAACCGGGTCTGTACGACGGAGCGTTCGTCCGCGAAGTCGAGCACGGCGAGTTCATCGGCCGCCGTCATCACGGGCGTGTCCGGGTCGGCGGTGATCGCGGTGGTGCGGGTACGGCCCTTCAACCGGCCGAGCAGGTCGAGGACTTCGGTCGTGGTGCCGGAGCGGGTGAGGGCGACGACCCGGTCGTAGCCCCTGCCGTACGGGAATTCCGAGGCGGCGAACGCGTCGGTCTCGCCCTGGCCGGTGTCCTCGCGCAGGGCCGCGGCGGCCTGCGCCATGAAGTACGAGGTGCCGCAGCCGACGATCGCGACCCGCTCCCCCGCCGCCGGCAACACCTCCGCGTATCCCGCCGCCTCCGACGCGGCGCGGGCCCAGCACTCGGGCTGGCTGATCAGCTCGTCCTCGACATGCGTCATGCCACACTCTCCGCTCTGATTGTTCCTGCAAGATATCGCCACCTTTCGAGCAACATCAAGCATCGGGCGGGATCGGGTGCGCTAGGGTCGCCCGGAGATCGAGACGTGGAGGTGCGGATGTCGCGCGACGCCCGCTGGAAGGCGCTGCTGGACCTGCTCGTGGAGCGCGGCCGGCTGGACGTCGAGGAGGCGGCCGGGGAGCTCGGGGTGTCGGCCGCGACGATCCGCCGCGACTTCGACGGGCTGGCCGAGCAGCAGATGCTGGTGCGCACGCGGGGCGGCGCGGTCGTGCACGGTGTGTCGTACGAGCTGCCGCTGCGCTACAAGACGGCCCGGCACGCCTCCGAGAAGCAGCGCATCGCGAAGGCGGTGGCGGACCTGGTCGCGCCCGGCGAGGCGGTGGGGCTGACCGGCGGGACGACCACCACCGAGGTGGCCCGGGCTCTGGCCGTGCGCGGTGACCTGACGTCCGGGTCCCCCGCGCTCACCATCGTGACGAACGCGCTGAACATCGCCAACGAGCTGGCCGTACGTCCCCAGTTCAAGATCGTGCTGACCGGCGGGGTGGCCCGGGCCCAGTCGTACGAGCTGGTCGGGCCGCTCGCGGACGGGGTGCTCGGGCAGATCACCGTCGATGTGGCGGTGCTCGGCGTGGTCGCCTTCGACGTCACGCACGGGGCGGCGGCGCACGACGAGGCCGAGGCCGCGATCAACCGGCTGCTGTGCGAGCGCGCGGAGCGCGTGGTCGTGGCCGCCGACTCCAGCAAACTGGGGCAGCGGGCCTTCGCCCGGATCTGCGCGGCCGAGGCGGTGGACACGCTGGTCACGGACACGGCGGCCGACCCGGAGACGCTGCGGCGCTTCGAGGAGGCCGGGCTGCGGGTCGTCACGGTGTGACACCCGGCCGCTTCCCCTCGGCGGGCCTAAGCTGAAATCCAGGCGCTCACCGGGGCAGGGAGGCTGCCATGCGGGGAACAGCGGACGAGCGGCGGTATCTGCCGATCGCCGAGCACGGGCTGATCGGCGATCTGCGCAGTGTGGCCCTGGTGGGGACCGACGGGACGATCGACTGGTACTGCTGCCCGGCCTTCGACGCGCCGAGTGTGTTCGCCTCGATCCTGGACGCGGAGCGCGGCGGCTGCTTCGAGCTGGCGGCGACCGTGCCGGCCCGGACCAAGCAGTTCTACTTCCCCGACACCAACGTCCTGATGACCCGGTTCTTCACCGAGGACGGTGTCGGCGAGGTGCAGGACTTCATGCCGCTGGACGGTGAGCCGGCCGAGGCCGAGCGGCACCGGCTGATCCGGCGGGTGGTGTGCGTACGCGGCTCCATCCCGTTCCGTACGCGTGTGGCTCCCCGGTTCGACTACGGGGCCCGGCCGCACACCGTCCGGCTGATGGGTGAGACGGCGGTCTTCGAAGCCGACGGGATGGCGCTCGCGCTGACCTCGACCGTGCCGCTGGAGGCCGACGGGCCGGACGTGCGAGGCGACTTCAAGCTCGGCGAGGGCGAGTCGGCCGTGTTCGCACTGGACAAGGTCGGCGGCGACGTGACGCCCCGCCGGTGTGCGCACACGGAGGCGGAGGAGCAGTTCGCGGCGACGGTGGCGTACTGGCGGCGCTGGCTGGCGGCATCACGGTACCGGGGCCGCTGGCGGGAGATGGTGCACCGCTCGGCCCTGACGCTGAAGCTGCTGACGTACGCGCCGACCGGGGCGATCGTGGCCGCGCCGACGACGAGCCTGCCCGAGCGGCTCGGCGGCGAACGCAACTGGGACTACAGGTACGTGTGGGTGCGCGACGCGGCGTTCTGCGTCTACGCCCTGCTGCGGCTGGGCTTCACCGGCGAGGCCGAGGCGTTCATGCACTTCGTGACCCGGCACATCAGCCCGGGCGACGGCAAGCACTCCGGCCCGCTGCAGATCATGTACGGCATCGACGGACGCGCCGACCTGCCCGAACGCACCCTCGACCATCTGGAGGGCCACGAGGGCTCCGCACCGGTGCGGGTCGGCAACGCGGCGGCCGACCAGCTGCAGCTCGACATCTACGGCGCGCTGATCGACTCCATCTACCTCTACGACAAGTGGGCCAAGCCCATCTCCAGCGGCCAGTGGGACGACGTGTGCGCGCTGGTGGACTGGGTGTGCGCGCACTGGGACCAGCCCGACGAGGGGGTCTGGGAGACCCGGGGCGGCCGCAAGAACTTCCTGTACTCGCGGCTGATGTGCTGGGTGGCGATCGAGCGGGCCATCCGGATGGCCAACCGGCGCGGGCTGCCCGCCGATCTGCCGCGCTGGCGGGAGTGCCGCGACACCATCTACCGGCGGATCATGAGCCGGGGCTGGTCCGAGGAGCGCCGGGCCTTCGTGCAGCACGAGGACGGCGACGTGCTGGACGCGGCCGTGCTGATGATGCCGCTGACGAAGTTCATCGCCCCGACGGATCCCAAGTGGCTGTCGACGCTGGACGTCCTCACCGAGGAGCTGGTGTCGGACTCGCTGGTCTACCGCTACGACCCGGAGTCCAGCCCGGACGGGGTGCGCGGCGACGAGGGCACGTTCTCCATCTGCTCGTTCTGGTACGTCGAGGCCATGGTGCACGCCGGCCGGATCGACGAGGCGCGCCTCGCCTTCGAGAAGATGCTGACGTACGCCAACCATCTCGGCCTGTACGCCGAGGAGATCAGCCACACCGGGGAGCAGCAGGGCAACTTCCCGCAGGCGTTCACGCATCTCGCGCTGATCAGCGCGGCCTTCAACCTGGACCGGGCGCTCGGCTGAGACTCAGTGCCCGTGGCCGTCGTCCGCATGCCCCTCGGGGGTACCCGGTCCGTCGGCCGCCGGCCCGCCTGCCCGGACCGTGAACGCCGCCGTGTGGACCTTTCCCTCGTGCTTGAAGTCGAGGAACAGGCGGTAGGAACCGGCGCTGGGTGCCGTGGCCGTGAACGAGACGTCCGGGCCGGGCCGGGTGGTGCCGTCGCCGGGTTCGCCGTTGGGGTGGACGTGGAGGTAGGCGAGGTCACCGGAGCGCAGGGCGACCAGGTGGCCGTAGGCGCCGAGGTAGGGCTGGAGGTCGGTGACGGGCTTGCCGGCGCGGGAGACCTTCAGTTTCAGTTCGCTCGCCTTGCCCGGGCGCAGGGCGCCGACCAGCTGGACGTCGTAGCCGTTGGTCTCGGCCGTGGTGCTCGCCGGTGGGAGTTTCTCCGGCCGGTACGGGCCGGGGGCGGCGAGGTCCGCGCCGAGGGTGAGGTTCCGGGCGCCCTTCGCCGCCGGGGTGAAGTCGGCGAAGACGCGGTAGCCGCCCGCGCGGGGCAGGTCGACGGGGATGCTCCAGGTGCCGTCGGCGGCGCGGGTGGGGTGCAGGTGGCGGTAGGTGACCAGGTCGCGTGAGGCCACGATGAGGTGGAGTTCCTTGTCGTGGTCGCGCTGGTAGGCGGTGACGGCCCGGCCGCTGCCGTCCCGGACGGTGAAGCGCAGGTCGGCCCGCTGTCCGGCGGTGACGCGCGGGGTCTCGAGGTCGAGGGTGTAGCCGCCCTCGGAGATCTGGAGGCCGCCGGCCGGGGGCACCTCGTGCCCGGTGTGGCCGCCCTCCTTCGGCTCCGGTGAGGGCCGGGTGTGCTCGTCGCCCTCGTGTTTCGGCGGTCGGTCGGCGACGACGGGATCGATGCCCTGCCCCACTCCGTAAGCCGTTCCGAACGTCGCGACCAGGGCGGCGGCGAAGGTGGTGATCTTCAGTCCGGTGTTCATGGCCGACGACTCCTCCAAGAAGCGGGCCTCCCGCTCGACTGCGGGGCCTCCATGCAGCTCACCATACCCCTGGGGGGTAATGAGTCAAGCCGTCTCCGCGCTTGCGTCACATACCCCTCGGGGGTATACAGGATTCATGACCACCGAAACCATCGGCGTCGGCGCCGAAGTGGAACTCGCCATCGGAGGCATGACCTGTGCCTCCTGCGCTGCGCGCATCGAGAAGAAGCTCAACCGCATGGACGGGGTCACCGCCACCGTCAACTACGCGACCGAGAAGGCGAAGGTCAGCTACTCCGGTGACGTCTCGGTCGGGGATCTGATCGCCACCGTCGAGGCCACCGGATACACCGCTCAGGAGCCGGCGCCGCCCGAGCGCCACACCGAGCCCGGGGAGACCGACGAGCTCCGTCCGCTGCGCGAGCGGCTCGTCGCGGCCGTGGTGCTGGCGGTCCCCGTCGTGGCCATGGCCATGACCCCGGCGCTGCAGTTCGCGTACTGGCAATGGCTGTCGCTCACGCTGGCCGCGCCCGTCGTGACCTACGCGGCGTGGCCCTTCCACAAGGCGGCGTTCACCAATGCCCGGCACGGCGCGGCCACCATGGACACGCTGATCTCGGTGGGCACCTCGGCCGCGTTCCTGTGGTCGCTGTGGGCGCTGTTCCTCGGCACCGCGGGCACGCCGGGCATGACGCACCCCTTCGAGCTGACCATCGAGCGCACGGACGGCGCCGGGAACATCTACCTGGAGGCCGCCGCGGGCGTGACGGCCTTCCTCCTGGCCGGGCGGTACTTCGAGGCCCGCGCGAAGCGCAGGGCGGGGGCGGCGCTGCGGGCGCTGCTGGAGCTGGGCGCGAAGGACGTCACCGTGCTGCGGGACGAGGGCCGTGAACAGACCGTTCCCGTGGCGGAGTTGAGGGTCGGTGACCGCTTCCTGGTCCGGCCCGGCGAGAAGATCGCCACCGACGGGACGGTCGTCGAGGGCTCCTCCGCCGTGGACGCCTCGATGCTCACCGGCGAGTCCGTGCCGGTGGAGGTCGGCACCGGCGACCCGGTCACGGGCGCCACGATCAACGTCGGCGGACGGCTCGTCGTGCGCGCCACGCGGGTCGGCTCCGACACCCAGCTGGCCCGCATGGCCCGGCTGGTGGAGGACGCGCAGAACGGCAAGGCCGCGGCGCAGGGGCTCGCGGACCGGATCTCCGCCGTGTTCGTGCCGGTCGTGATCGCCCTCGCGCTGGGCACGCTGGGCTTCTGGCTCGGCAACGGTGCCGGTCTGACGGCCGCCTTCACGGCCGCGGTCGCCGTCCTCGTCATCGCCTGCCCGTGCGCCCTCGGCCTGGCCACGCCGACGGCGCTGATGGTCGGAACGGGGCGGGGCGCCCAGCTCGGCATCCTCATCAAGGGCCCGGAGGTGCTGGAGTCGACGCGCCGGGTCGACACCGTCGTCCTCGACAAGACCGGCACCGTCACCACGGGCCGTATGACCCTGCTGGCCGTGCACACCGCCGACGGTACCGACGAGGCCGAGGTGTTGCGGCTGGCCGGGGCGCTGGAGCACTCCTCCGAGCATCCGATCGCCCGTGCCGTCGCCGACGGGGCGCTGGAGAGGCTGGGCGGCGTGCTGCCCCCGCCGGAGGACTTCGCCAATGTGCCCGGGCTCGGCGTCCAGGGTGTCGTCGAGGGCCACGCGGTGCTCGTCGGGCGGGAGCGGCTGCTCGCCGACTGGGCGATGGAGCTGCCGGAGAGCCTGGCCGAGGCCAGGGCGGCGGCCGAGGAGGCCGGCCGCACCGCCATCGCGGTCGCCTGGGACGGCGAGGCGCGTGCGGTGCTGGAGGTCGCCGACGCGGTGAAGGAGACGAGCGCGGAGGCGGTCGGACGGCTGCGCGCACTGGGGCTGACCCCCATCCTGCTGACCGGCGACAACGAGGCGGTGGCCCGGTCCGTCGCCCGCGAGGTCGGTATCGCCGCGGAGGACGTCGTCGCCGAGGTGCTCCCGCAGGACAAGGTCGAGGTCGTCAAGCGGCTTCAGGCCGAGGGCCGTTCGGTGGCGATGGTCGGCGACGGTGTCAACGACGCGGCGGCCCTCGCCCAGGCCGATCTGGGGCTGGCCATGGGCACCGGCACGGATGCCGCGATCGAGGCCGGGGATCTGACCCTCGTGCGGGGCGACCTGCGGGCCGCGGCGGACGCCATCCGCCTCTCCCGCCGCACCCTCGGCACCATCCGCTCGAACCTGTTCTGGGCCTTCGCCTACAACGTGGCGGCCCTGCCGCTGGCCGCGGCCGGACTGCTCACGCCGATGATCGCCGGGGCGGCCATGGCCTTCTCCTCGGTCTTCGTCGTCGGCAACTCGCTGCGGCTGCGCACCTTCCGGGCCGCCGGCTGAGAACGAGGGTCAGCGGTGGTGCCACACCAGCGTGTAGCGCCAGAACAGGCGGCGGCGCAGACGGGCACCGGGCAGGACGGCACGGGCCTCGCGGAGGATCTCGGGGAAGGTCATGTCCGCCGGTCTCGTGGGGGCGGTCATCGAGGCCGGGCGTGCTGCCCGGCGGCCGCGGTTCTTGACCAGCGCCATGACGATGTTGAGCGGGATCGACGCGATGCCGAGGACGTGGTCGACGGGGGTCCGTTCCCGGGAGACCCCGACGACGACCAGCGTGCCGCCGGGGGCCAGACGCTCGCGGAAGGCCTCGAGGGTCTCCGCGAACGGCAGGTGGTGGAGCACGGCGACGCAGGTGATGACGTCGTACGGCCCGTCGGGAAGCCCGGCCGGCGCGTCGGCCACCCCGTAGGTCACCGGGACCGTGGCCGGGGTCAGCTCCCGGGCCCGGGCCGTGATCGCCGGGTCGGCGTCGATCCCGTGCACCCGTACGTCCCGGGCCGCCAGCAGCCGGGCGAGGTCACCACTGCCGCACCCCACGTCCAGGGCGCTTTCCGCACGCGCGGGGAGCTGCCGCAGGATCCAGCGGTGGAAGTGGGCGTTGTGGTCCCAAGGTCGGGCCGAGTGGAAGCGGTCGAGTGCGCGCAGGGCCCGGTGCGGCGGTGACGTCATGCCGCCAGTTCACCAGGTCGCCCGGACGGCCGTGCCGGGTCCGGCTCACGGATGGCGGTCCGCCGCGTGGGCACTCGGCGGGTACCGGCCCGCGGGGGCGCCGAGCGTGCGCCCGGCGTGAGCCGGTACCTTGCTGGGGAAAGGCCACTGCGGGGAGAAGCACATGACCGATCCGACGATCACAGACGCGGACGCCCCCCGTCCGCTGCCGGGCGGAGGGAAGCCCGCGAGCGGACCCGGCCGGCTCCTGGCCGCCGTACTCGGCGATCTCAGGGCCGTGGACGGCGCCCTGTACGCGGCGGTGGCCGCCACGCCCACGCCCACGCTCGACCGGACGCTGCGCCATCTGTCGCACGCGGCCGACCACTCCAAGATCTCGTTCGGTATCGCCGCCGCCCTGGCGCTGGCCGGGAAGCGTCCGCGCCGGGCCGCGGTCGTCGGCGTCGGGGCGATCGCCGTGGCGTCGGCCTCCGCCAACCTGCTCGGCAAGCGCCTGGTGCGCCGGGCCCGGCCGGACCGGGAGGCGGCCCGGGTGACGGTGGACCGGCATGTCCGGATGCCCACGTCGGCCTCGTTCCCGTCCGGGCACACGGCGTCGGCGGTCGCGTTCGCCACCGCCGTCGGTGTGGTCCTGCCGCCCGCGGCGGTACCGCTCGGGGCGCTGGCGAGCGCCGTCGGCTACTCCCGCATCCACACGGGCGTGCACTATCCGGGCGATGTGGCCGCGGGCGCGGTCCTCGGCATCGCGAGCGCCGCGGCGGCACTGGCCACGGCGGCGGCCACTCCGCCGGCACGGGCACAGGCGCTTTTGACGTCGGCCAAGTCGTGGCCGCGGATCAGCATCGGATCCGCAGGCCGTTGAGGCCGTCGGCCGGGCGGGAGGCTGCCGCCCCGCGCCCGGCCCCACGCGACCGACAGGCCCTCAGCCGAAGGCCTTCACCGCCTGGTAGTACGTCCACGCCGTGCTGTCGCAGGCGTTCTTCGTGCCGCCGGTGTAGGCGGCGCAGATGCGCTTGAGGTCCTCGTGGAAGGCGCTGTCGAGACGGGACTTGTCGGCACTGAAGGTGCCTGCGGCCTTGTAGTTGCGGTAGCCGAAGTCGTGGCGGGCGCAGGACATCGAGAAGGGGAAGCCGAACGGGTTGTCCGGCGACGAGGAGCAGTAGTCGGTCGACCAGTCGAAGGCGTACGCGGCCCAGGCGGCCTGGTTCGCGCGGGCGGCGGCCCAGGCGTTGTAACTCGACGCGCTGGTCTGCGTCCAGCTCGCGAGCACCTGGGGCTTGTCGGCGGGGGCGGCACTCGCGAGGGTCGCGGTGCCGACGACGGTGACGAGGGACAGGGTTGAGGCGGCAAGACCGGTGGCGAGTCTTCGGTGCATCCCACACCTCCATGAGGCCGCGGCCCGCCGATCGAGCCGCAGGTCCATGACAAGAGGATGACCACCTCGCAGGGGCACTCACACCTGAGGTGCCCCAATGGCCCCTTGATTCTTGGCTATTGAACGAGAACGGCAGCCGACCGGCGTACGTCGACGGCCGTGAGCGCGAGGGCCAGCGGCCCCGGGACCAGGAAGGCCAGGGGCAGCAGCATCCAGGCGCACAGCGCGGCCGTAGCCACGGCGAGCAGGACCAGTCCGCTGCCGCCCGGGTCCGCCACGGCGTCCCGGGCGGCCCCGCGTACCGCCGCGCGCCAGTCGGTGAGCGACTCGGGGCGTCCGCAGGCCCGCAGGCCGACGACCGCCGCGCAGGCGCCGATGAAGGCGGCTGCCACCGCGAACAGCCGCGCCCCGGGCAGCCCCGCCCCGGCCAGCGCCAGATCGGCCGCGAGCAGCAGCAGTCCCGCCAGCGCGATGCCTCCCGCCAGCAGGTCACCGGCGCGGAGCCGCCGTCGCAGCAGGGTGAAGTACCGCCCCGCAGTGACGGGCCGGTCCTGGCCCGCGCCGCGCAGTACGGCGCAGGCCGTCGACAGGGCGGCCGGTGCGGTCACCAGCGGCAGACAGGCCGCCGCCGTGGCGAGGCCGACGCTGAGCACGTCGGCGAACAGGGCCATGCGCGGCCCGAACACCTCGCCGGTCTCACGGGTCCGCATCCCGTTCACCCCTTGACTCCGGAGCTGGCCATGCCCTCCACCAGGAACCGCTGGAAGGCGAGGAAGAACAGCACGATCGGCAGCAGCGCGATCACCGACAACGCGAACATCGGGCCGAACGCGGAGGTGCTGGAGGCGTCGACGAAGGAGCGCAGCGCGAGGGTCAGTGTGAACTTGTCCGGGTCGAAGAGGTAGATGAGCTGGGTGAAGAAGTCGTTCCAGGTCCAGATGAAGGTGAAGATGGCGGTGGTGATCAGGGCCGGCCGGGTGAGCGGCAGTACCACCTGGAAGAAGCTGCGGAAGGGGCCGCAGCCGTCGATCCGGGCCGCCTCCTCCAGCTCGCGCGGCAGTCCGCGCATGAACTGCACGATGAGGAAGACGAAGAACGCCTCGGTGGCGAGGAACTTCGGCAGGATCAAAGGCCAGTAGGTGTTCACCAGGCCGAGCTGGTTGAAGATGATGTACTGCGGGATCAGCACCGCGTGGTGCGGCAGCATGATCGTGGCGATCATGAAGGCGAACAGCGGCCCGCGGAAGCGGAACCTGAGGCGGGCGAAGGCGTAGGCGGCGAGCGAGCAGCTGAGGACGTTGCCGAGGACCGCGCCGCCCGCGATCAGCAGCGAGTTGGAGAGCAGCCGCCAGATGGAGACGTCGTTGACGCCGTCCAGGGCGGTGGAGTAGTTCGACCACTCCAGGTGGCCGGGGAGCAGGTTCAGGCTCGCGATGACCTCGTCGGCGGGCTTCAGCGAGGTGGCCAGCAGCCAGGCCAGCGGGTACAGCATCACCAGCAGCGCGGCCAGGCAGCCGAGGTGCACGGCGACACGGCCCCAGCGAACGGGCTTGTGGGAAACGGCAGTCGAGGTCATCGGTCCCCCTCGGAGGCGTAGAAGACCCAGGAGCGCGAGGTGCGGAACAGCACCGCCGTGACGACGCCGATCACGACGAGCAGCACCCAGGCCATGGCGGAGGCGTAGCCCATGTGGGAGGCGACGAAGCCCCGGTCGTAGAGGTACATGGTGTAGACGAGGGTCGAGTCGGCCGGTCCGCCCTTGCCCCCGCTGACCGCGAAGGCGGGGGTGAACACCTGGAAGGCCTGGATGGTCTGCAGGACCAGGTTGAAGAAGAGCACCGGGGACAGCATCGGCACGGTGACCGACAGGAACTGCCGCCATTTCCCGGCCCCGTCCACCGCCGCCGCCTCGTACAGCTCGGCGGGGATCTGCTGGAGCCCGGCGAGGAAGATGACCATCGGCGCGCCGAACTGCCACACCGTCAGCAGCGCCACGGCCAGCAGCGCGAAGCCGGGCTTGTTGACCCAGCCGCCGGTGCCGAGCAGGTTGTCGACCGTGCCGCCGTCGTTGAAGACGGCCCGCCAGACGAGGGCGATGGACATCGACGCGCCGAGCAGCGAGGGCGCGTAGAAGGCGGAGCGGTAGAAGCCCTTGCCGCGCTTCATGCCCTTCAGGGCCAGCGCGACGACGAGGGCGAGCGCGAGTTGCAGGGGCACGGCGATGACGACGTACGTCAGGGTCGTCACGACCGAGCGCCAGTAGCGCGGGTCCTCGGTGAACATCTGGACGTAGTTGCGCAGGCCCACCCACTTCGGCGGGTTGAACAGGTCGTAG
Organism: Streptomyces sp. NPDC057099; assembly: GCF_042671245.1. NCBI lineage: Bacteria > Bacillati > Actinomycetota > Actinomycetes > Kitasatosporales > Streptomycetaceae > Streptomyces > Streptomyces sp. NPDC057099. Next base: position 39,384 of record NZ_JBHUTX010000009.1, on the reverse strand, counting down.
TCGGTGAACGACAGGTACAGCGACACGGCCATCGGCAGCAGCGTCAGGACGGTCGCGCCGAGCACCCACGGGGACAGGAACACCCAGGCGGCGCCCTGGCGTTCGCGCCTGGGGCGGCGCTTCGGGGCGGCGGCGGGGGCGGGCTTCGCCTCCGGGGGGATCGCGGTGGTGGTCATGACCTCAGCTCCGCCTTCGCCTCGGTGATGTAGTTCTCGGCCGCCTCGCGGGGCGACATGCGCGCGTAGGACACCTGGTCGTAGTCGCGCTGGAAGGTGGTCTGCAGGGCGTTGTCCCCCGAGGGCGGGGCCTGGGGCGGGTCCTTGAGCTTGCCGTCGAGGGACGCCTGGAAGTCGGCGATGGTCTTGTCGAAGTCCTTGAGCTCCGGGCCGATTTCGTCGCGGATGGTCTCGTTGACGGGGATGCCGCGGCCGGCGCCGAGGATCTTCGCGGCCTGCCGGTCGTTGATCATGAAGTCGACGAGCCGGGCCGCCTCCTTGGGGTGGCCGGTGTTGGCCGAGACGCCGAGGAACATGGACGGCTTGAAGTACTGCCCGGGGGTGCCGTCCTCGCCGGACGGCATGGGGGCGAGGGCGACTCCGGTCGGGACGAGCGCCAGGTAACCGCTGGACGGGGCGTCCCAGTTGGTGTCGGAGGTCGCCTTGCCGCGGCCGAGCGGGGTGTTCTCCACGGAGCCGTCGAGCTGGGTGGTCTGCTCGGCGGGCGAGACGGCGCCCTCGCGGCGCAGCTTGTCGGTGAAGGTCCACCAGCGGGTCAGGTCGCCGGCGGTGAAACCGAGCCCGCCGTCCTCGGTGTAGAGGGACTTGCCCCTACCGCGCAGCCAGACCTCGAAGGCGTCCTCGCTCTGGCCGGGGTCGGTGGCCCCGGGCCTGCCGGTCTTCTTCGCGAGGGCGCGCATGGCGTCCGCCCACTCGCTCCAGGTCCAGCTCTCGCCGGGGAGCGGAACTCCCGACTTCTTCCAGGTCGCGACGTCGTGGACGACGGTCTCGGTGCCGCGGCCCTGCGGGATGGCGTACTGGACGTCGTCCACGCGGCCGGTGGCGAGCAGTCCCTGGTCGATCTCGGAGGTGCGCAGGACGGACTTCTGCTTCGCCAGGTCGAGCAGCACTCCGCCGGAGGCGTACTGGTCGATCTGGCGGTAGTCCAGCTGCATCACGTCCGGCGCGTCGCCGCCGGCGGCCTGGGTGGCGAGCTTCTGCTTGTAGGCGTCGTAGCCGGAGAACGACGTCGTGACGTCGATGCCGGGGTGCTGTTTCTCGAACAGCGCGACGGCCTGCTCGGTGCGTGCCGCGCGGTCGGGGTTGCCCCACCACGTGTAGCGCAGCACGACCTCGCCGCCGCCGGCGGTTTCCCCGGATCCTGAGCAGCCTGCCAGCACGGCGCACAGTGCCAGTGCGGCGGCCGACGCGCAGAACCCCTTTGTCCTGTGTCCGGGCATGCCGAGGTCACCTCTCCTTTCCTCGGACTTCCTGTTGGCCCCCCTCGGCCCCCCTCGGCCGGGTTACTCGCCCTGGTAGGGCAGCGTGGTGCCCGGCAGGTTGTACTCGTCTCGCCGGCCGCACATGCCGAAGCCGCCGAGCCGAGTGGGCGCCGCCTCGTGGGCGGTGGCCTCGTCGAGGTGTGCCGACTCCCCCGCCTCCAGCGCGTCGAGCTGGGCGCCGGTGCGTTCGGCGGTGGCCAGCGCACCCGCCCGCCACAGCTCGCGCCAGGTGGGCACCTTGTCGCGCACGAGGCGTGCGGCGGCCCGCTGGAACTCCAGGTACGGGCCGTTGTCGCCGGCTTCGAGGGCCTCGCGCAGGACGAGGTAGCCCTCGACGGCGAGGTCCCTGCGGCGCCGGGTCGCAGCCGCCGTCTCCGGTCCCGTGCCGGGCGGCAGTTTCGCCGCGGCGGCGTACTTCTCCGGGTCGGCGAGCACCTCGGGCGGGAAGGTGAACACGGCGTCCCCGGCCTCGGGCAGGCCGCTGTTCTGCATCAGGACGGTGATGCGCAGGTCGCCGCCCTGCACCATGCGGTGGACGGTGCCCGGTGTGAACCAGGCGATGGAGCCGGCCGCGAGGGGGATGTCCCGGTAGCCGTCGGGGCTCAGCGTCTGGACCGCGCCCCGGCCGCCGGTGACGACGTACGCCTCGGTGCACACCAGGTGCAGATGCGGGCTGCCGCCGCAGACGCCGTCGGCGGCCTCCCAGTCGTAGGCGCTCAGATGGGACAGGCCGATCGCGCCGGGCAGCGGGTGCGGCAGGGCGGGCTTGGTGTCGCTCACCACGGCAGGCTCTTCATGTGGGTGCCGACCCGGTCGCGGTCCCAGGCGCCGTCGGCGACGACCAGCCGGTAGCGGTAGGCGAAGGACTCGCCCGGCGGAAGTGCGAACTCCTCGAAGAACGCCCAGGAGAAGGCGACCGTGGGGAAGGGCTCGGCGCGGACGAACCAGTGCGACTCGTGGATCGCGGACGTCTCGTCGAGGTTCTCGGGCGCGTGCGCGAAGACGAGTGTGGAGTGGCCGTCGACGTCGTCGTGCTCGGTGGTGAAGGCGAGCCAGGGGCCCTGGGTGCCCATGAGCTTGCCCGCGTCGGCGTCGGTGTCGGGGGCGAAGACCGTGCCGCCGGTGAAGTCGCGCGGGCCGCGCCACTGCAGTCCGGTGTAGCCGGCCATCTCACGGCCCGCGGTGGTCGGGGAGCCGAAGGCCAGGGGCTCGGAACGGAGGTTGGTGAGGCGGATCGACCAGTCGAGGGCCCAGGATCCGGCTTCCTCGTCCACCGAGTGGACGGTCAGCCCCCGCACCTCGCGGGCCCACTCCTCGCCACCGTTCTCGACCCAGGTGAGGTTCTCGGTGAAGGCGAGCCGGTCGTCCTCGACCGTGAAGTCCGGGAAACCGTCGTGCCGCATCGAGCCGACGCGCTCCGGCAGGGGCAGATAGCCCTGGCCGTGGACATAGCAGTTGCCGCCCCAGAAGTTCTGGCCTGACAGATGGCTCGAGGTCATCTGCAGGCCCTTGTGCCAGCGGTGGTCGTTCGGGCGGTAGCCGGTGACCGTGCGGCCGGAGAGGGTGCGTACGGGGTGGGCGTACGGCTTGCGGGACTCGAAGGGATCCGGGTCGGGGCGGTAGACGTAGCGGAGGATCTCCGTGCCGCCTGCAGCCGTGACGGCGATGTCCTCGCCGTGGGTGTGGGTGACTCGGATGCTCATGCGCGCTCCTTGGGGGCCCAGTCGGGGTACTGGCCGTGCATGGCCTCGTAGAAGGGGTCGCCGGGGCCGATCTCCCCGGCGCGCACCGAGCGGCCGGTGAACGCCGCCTTGTACAGGGCGGCGGCGAACTCGAGGGTGGCGCGGGCGTCCTGGCCACTGCCCGGTGGTCGGGTGCCGGTGTCGTAGGCGTCGAGGAGCGTGCCGAGCTGGGCCGTGTGCGAACTCGGCACGTCGTGCGCGGGGGTGCGCCAGGCGGTGGCGCGGTCGGAGGCGACGTGCGGGGCCGGGGTGTAGGCCCAGCTGTCGTTGCTGTGGCCGTACAGGTGGGTGAGCTCGATGGTGGCGTCCGCGCAGTCGACGCGGATGCGGCTCACCTCGTCCGGGGACAGCACGCTGTTCACGACGGTCGCGAGGGCGCCGCCGCGGAAGCGCACCAGCGCGGTGGAGACGTCCTCGCTCTCGGTGTCGTGGACGAGCCGGGCCGCCATGGCCTGGATCTCCTCCCACTCGCCGAGCAGGTGCAGCAGCAGGTCGTACTGGTGGATGCCGTGGCCCATGGTCGGGCCGCCGCCCTCGCTGGCCCACTTGCCGCGCCACGGCACCGCGTAGTACGCGGCGTCCCGGTGCCAGGTGGTCTGGCAGTGCGCGACCAGCGGGGCGCCCAGCTCGCCGCTGGTGATCAGCTCGCGGGCGTGCACGGCGCCGGAGCCGTAGCGGTGCTGGAAGACGACCGCCGCGTACGCCCCGGAGGCCTCCTCGGCGGCGGCGATCTCGTCGTACTCGGCGAGTGACAGGGTGAGCGGCTTCTCGCACAGCACCCAGGCGCCCGCCTTGAGCGCGGCCACCGTCTGCTCCCGGTGCAGGGAGGGCGGTGTCCCGATCAGGACCAGGTCCGGGCGTACGGCGTCCAGCATCGCGTCCATCGAGGTGTACCCGGCGACCTGGTCGCCGGCCAGCTCGCGGAAGGTGTCGAGCCGTTCCTGGTCCACGTCGACGGCGGCGACCAGCTCCACCCGGTCGGAGTGGGCCCGCAGCGCGGGCAGGTGGCTGCCACTGACGATGGCTCCGGTGCCGACGACGGCCACGCGGCGGCGGGTGGGAGACCCTGGGGACACGGACATGCGGCGCTCCTCGGACGGCCGGTGGACTCACGCTTGGAAAGCGCTTGCACTCGGAAGGTGACCCTAGGCGCGGGACCATGTCTGGACAACCCCCCTGCGGCGACCTGCACAAGGTCTGCGCGAGCGTTCTCCCAGCTTGGGGCGGATATTCCGGTTGTTGTCGCCGCCATGGAAACGGCATTCCCCCGTCTGCTCCCGGGGGTTGGCCCCACCCTGAACGGGCTGCCAGCCGGAGTGATCGGACGGCGGCCCTTCCCTAGCGTTCTGTCGCACAGCAGCCCCTTCCGCATGTCCATGTCGGACGGCCGAGGGGAGTTTCGCCACAGAAGGGACACCCACGTGTTACCCCGTTCCCCGGCAGCCCCGGGACGAGCCGCCCTGGCGCTGACGGCCGCCGCCCTCGCCCTCACCGTGCTGCCCGCCACGGCCGAGGCGGCCCCCGGCTCCGACCCCCTCGCCCGCTACGAGCAGCAGCGCCTCACCTGGAAGAGCTGCGTGCTCGGCCCTCAGGACACGACCGGCAAGGAACTGGAGCAGGCGGGCGCCCGCTGCGCCGACGTCACGGTGCCGCTGGACTACTCGAACCCCGGCGGCCGCACGATCACCGTCGCGATATCCCGGATCCGCGCCACCGACACCGACCGCCGCGTCGGCCCGCTGCTGCTCAACGGCGGCGGCCCCGGAGGGCCGTCGCTCGGCGACCCGCCGTGGGTGCGCAAGGCGATGAAGGACGTCGCCGCACGGTACGACGTGGTGGGCGTCGACCCCCGCTTCATCGGCCGCAGCACACCGCTGGACTGCCGCTGGCCGACCGGCTCGGCCTGGCGCGGGGCGGGCGCGGACCGGGCCGGGTTCGACCGCATGACCGCGTTCTCCCAGCACCTCGCCGAGCGCTGCCGCACCAACGCGGGCGACGTCCTGCCCCACGCCACCACCCGCAACACCGCGCGCGACATGGACGTCGTCCGGGCCGCGCTGGGCGAGCGGCGGATCTCCTACCTGGGCTACTCGTACGGCAGCTACCTCGGCGAGGTGTACACCACGATGTTCCCCGGCCGCACCGACCGGGTCGTCCTGGACGGTGTGATCGACCCGGACCGCTACGGGCCGAGGCTGCTGCGGGGCGTCGAGCGGGCCAACCGGCACGCGCTGGAGGGGTGGGCGTCCTGGGCCGCCGCGCGCGAGGCGACCTACGGGCTGGGCGGGACACGGGGTGAGGTCCTGGCCGCCGTGGACCGCATCCGGAAGGCCTCGGCCCGTACACCGCTGCGGCTCGGCGGCCACCGGCTGGACGAGCATGTGATGCCCATGGTCGTCTTCAACGGCCTCTCCCAGCACAACGACGCCGCCTACGGTGACTTCGCGCAGGGGGTGAGGGACATGCTGCGGGCGTCCGAGGCGCAGCGGGTCACGCCGTCGCCCTGGCTCGCCGGGGTGCTCGACTTCGTGCTCACGGGCACCGACTCCCCCTACGGCAGCGCGCAGACGGCGATCCTGTGCGGCGACGGGGCCGCGCCCCGTGACCCGGAGGTCTACTGGCGCGACGTCCAGCGCGGCCGGGCACAGGACCCGCTGTTCGCGCCCGTCACGCACAACATCAACCCGTGCGCGTTCTGGGACCGGCCGCGCGAGCGCCCGACGACGATCCGCGACGACCTGCCCGCCCTCCTCGTCAACGCCACCGGGGACCCGCGCACCGACCAGGACGGCGCCAGGACCGTGCGCGGTATGTGGCCGTCCTCGCGTCTGGTGACGCTGAACGGTGCCGATCAGCACGCGGTGTACGGCGTCTACGGTGCGCCGTGCGTCGACGACACGGTCAACGCGTACCTCGCGACGGGGCGCCTGCCGGCGAAGGACGTCGACTGCGCGGCGAGGTAGCGGGACGCTCGCCGCTGCTCCGGCAGGCGACCAGGACAGCGCGCGTGACTCCGGGCCATGGGCCTCTCGGGCCGACGGAGCGACCCTACGGCTCGGCAGGGCGCTCGGAGTCGTCGCGCCCTGTGCTGACCCGGTGCCGCCGCTCTCCCTGCGCGGCCGCTCCCGACAGGCCTAGGCCCGCGCCTCGCCCCCGGGCCGGAGCACGGCGGGGCCGCGGAAGCGGTAGCGGCGTTCCGGGCGGCCCGCCACGCCGTAGCGCAGGGAGACCTCCACACGGCCGACGGTGTGGAAGTGCTCCAGGTAGCGGCGGGCGCTCACACGGGAGACGCCGGTCAGGGCGGCGCACTCGCTGGCGGACAGGGTGCCGTCCGTCTCGCGCAGGGCCCGTTCGACCAGCTCGGCGGTCTCCACGCTCATGCCCTTGGGCAGGGCGGCGACGGGCGTGGCTCCTCCGGCGGCTCCGGCCAGCACCCGGTCGACGTCGGCCTGGCTGCGCACGACCGTGCCGAGCAGCCGGCCGCGCCGGTCGGCGTAGCGCTCGAGCCGGGCGCGCAGTTCCTCGGACTCGAAGGGTTTGAGGAGGTAGTCGACGACCCCGTGCCGGACGGCGCCGCGGACCGTCTCGGCCTCCCGGGCGGCGCTGACGACCATGACGTCGCAGTCGTGGCCCGCGGAACGCAGCCGGGGGATGACGTCCAGGCCGAAGACGTCCGGCAGGTGCAGGTCGAGCAGCACGAGGTCGGGGCGGAGCGCGTCGGCGGCGGTGACGGCCTGTGCGCCGGTCCCGGCGACGCCGACGACGCGGAAGGAGTCGACGCGCTCGACGAAGGCGCGGTGGACCTTGGCCACCATGAAGTCGTCGTCGACCACGAGGACGTCGATCGTGCCGGTGGTGGCGGACGTGCGGGGCTCGCTGGTCATCGGGTCGCTCCTTCCGTGCCGGGGCCGCCCATCATGGCGTCCACCTGCGGTGAGGGAAAGAGATGTGCACGGGTGCGGTCCACGGGGCCGGGGGTGCGCACGGCTGTTCCGGCGACCGCAAAGACCAAAACCTCCGTTGGTTCCGCAAGAGAGACAGCTCGTCGGCGCCCGGGCAGCATGTGGCCCACATCACCCTCCCCCACAGGGCCCTTACCTACCCGCATCGACGTACCGACAGGTGGTGGCACTCGTGCGCCTGCGCACTCCCCTCGCCCTGCTCGGGGCCGCCGTGCTCGTGCTCGTCGGACCACCGCTGCTGACCACCGGCAGCGGTTCCGAGACCGGCACACAGATCCCGGGCCTGCGTTTCATGGTCCCCAACACGCCCGGCGGCGGCTACGACATCACGGCCCGTACGGCCGCGAAGAACGCCGAGGACGCCGGACTGACCCACAACATCGAGGTGTTCAACCTGCCCGGAGCCGGCGGCACCGTGGGCCTCAGCCGGCTGGTGAGCGAGCACGGCAACGGCAAGCTCGCCATGTCCATGGGCCTCGGGGTCGTGGGTGCCGTCCGTTCCAACGACGCGCCGAAGACCCTCGGCGACACCACGCCGATCGCCCGGCTCACCGAGGAGCAGGACGTCGTCGTGGTCGCCAAGGACTCCCCGTACAAGACGATCGACGATCTGATCGGCGCCTGGAAGGAGAACCCCGGCAAGCTCCCGGTGGGCGGCGGCTCCTCCCCCGGCGGGCCGGACCATCTCGCGCCGATGCTGATGGCGCGGGCCGGGGGGATCCCGCCGAAGCAGGTGAACTACATCCCCTTCGACGGCGGCGGCGAGCTGCTCGCCTCCATCCTCGGCAACAAGGTCGCCTTCGGTGTCTCCGGTGTCGGCGAGTACCTGGACCAGATCAAGGCGGGCGAGCTGCGACTCCTCGCGGTCACCGGCCCGAAGCGGGTCGACGGGCTCGACGCGCCGACGCTGCGGGAGGCCGGTTACGACGTCAACTTCACCAACTGGCGCGGCATCGTCGCCCCGCCCGGCCTCACCGACGGCGAGCGGGACAAGCTCGTGCGGCTCGTCGAGGAGCTGCACGGCTCCGACGAGTGGCGGAAGTCCATGAAGCAGAACGGCTGGGACGACGCCTTCCTCACCGGTGACAAGTTCGGCGCGTTCCTCGACGCCGAGGACAAGCGCGTGGTTTCGGTGCTGAAGGAGCTGGGACTGTGACGACGCGGACCGACATTCCCCCCGCCGAGACCGGCGGCGGACGGCGCTCGTGGCTGCGCGAGCACTCCGAACTCGGCGTGTGTGCGCTGCTGCTGGCCCTGGGCGTGCTCGTCCTGACCGACGCGCTCACCATGGACGTCGACATCGCCCAGCGCGGCCCCGTCGGCCCGAAGACCGTGCCGATCGTGGTCGGCGCCGGGCTGCTGGTGATCGCCGCACTGCTCGCCGTGGACGTCCTGCGCGGCGGCCGGGGGCAGGCCGAGACCGGCGAGGACGTCGACCTGTCCGAGCCCGCCGACTGGCGCACGGTGCTGCTGCTCGCCGGGGTGTTCCTCGGCGCGGCCGTCCTCATCGAGCCGCTCGGCTTCCCCGTCGCGGGCGCGCTGCTGTTCTGGGGCGCGGCGTTCGCGCTCGGCAGCCGCAGGATCGACCGCGATCCGCTCATCGCGGCCGGGCTGTCCCTCGTGACCTACACCGTGTTCAACAATCTGCTCGGAGTGCCCCTGCCCGGCGGTCCGCTGATGGGAGTGCTGTGACATGGATGCCTTCAACTCCCTTCTGGACGGCTTCGGTACGGCCCTCACGCCGATCAATCTCCTGTGGGCCGTCATCGGTGTGCTGCTCGGCACGGCGATCGGTGTGCTGCCGGGCATCGGCCCGGCGATGGCGGTCGCGCTGCTGCTGCCGGTGACGTACGGGCTCGACCCGATCGGCGCGTTCATCATGTTCGCCGGCATCTACTACGGCGCGATGTTCGGCGGTTCGACCACCTCCATCCTGCTCAACACGCCCGGTGAGAGCGCGGCGGTGGTGGCGGCCATGGAGGGCAACCCCATGGCCAAGTCCGGGCGCGGCGCCCAGGCCCTCGCGGCGGCCGCCGTCGGGCACTTCGCGGGCGGCCTGATCGGCACACTCCTGCTGGTGGCGCTCGCGCCGACGGTCGCGAAACTGGCCGTGGACATCGGCGCGCCGGACTACTTCGCCATCATGGTGCTGGCGTTCATCGCGGTGACCTCGGTGCTGGGCTCGTCCCGCATCCGCGGCCTCGCCTCCCTGCTCATCGGCCTCACCCTGGGCCTGGTGGGCCTGGACCAGATGACCGGCCAGCAGCGTCTGACGTTCGGCTCGCTGCAACTGGCCGACGGCATCGACGTGGTGATCGTCGCGGTCGGTCTCTTCGCGATCGGCGAGGCCCTGTGGGTCGCCGCCCATCTGCGGCGCCGTGCGCCGGAGCCGATCCCGGTGGGCCGGCCGTGGCTGGGGCGCGAGGATGTGAACCGCACCTGGAAGTCGTGGCTGCGCGGCCCGTTCATCGGCTTCCCGTTCGGCGCGATCCCGGCGGGCGGCGCCGAGATCCCCACCTTCCTGTCGTACGTGACGGAGAAGCGCCTGTCCAAGCACAAGGACGAGTGGGGCAAGGGCGCGATCGAGGGCGTCGCGGGACCGGAGTCAGCGGCGTCCGCCTCGGCGGCGGGCACCCTGGTGTCGATGCTGACCCTGGGCCTGCCGACCACGGCGGTCGCGGCGGTCATGCTGGCCGCTTTCCAGCAGTACGGCATCCAGCCCGGCCCGCTGCTCTTCGAGCGCGAACCCGACCTGGTGTGGGGTCTGATCGCCTCCCTGTTCGTCGGCATGGTGCTGCTCCTCGCCCTCAACCTGCCGCTGGCGCCGGTGTGGGCGAAGCTGCTGCGCATTCCGCGGCCGTACCTGTACGCCGGGATCATGTTCTTCGCGGCGGTCGGCGCGTACGCGGTCGGCGGCGAGGTGATCGACCTGGTGATCCTGCTGATCATCGGCCTGATCGGCTTCGGCATGCGCCGCTACGGCCTGCCGGTGCTGCCCGCCGTCATCGGCGTCATCCTCGGCCCGAACGCCGAGCAGCAACTCCGGCGTGCCCTGCAGATCAGCGACGGCAGCGTGACGGGCCTGGTCAACACACCGTTCGCGGTGACCGTGTACGCGGTGATCCTGGTCCTGCTGGCCTGGCCGCTGCTGAAGAAGGCGGTGACGCGGGGGCGGGTGGAGGCCTGACGCGCGGTGGCCGTGGGGGCGTGGCTCATCCGGGCCGCGCCCCCTCGGCCTGTCCTAGGACACCGCCTCCCGCGTGCCGTCGGGGAACCGGATCTCCACGGACCCGTCGGCGCCGGCCCGTATCCGGGCCCCTGTGACCGGTACGCGCGGATCGGCGCCGAGCACGACCAGCGTCACCAGAAGCCGCGTCCCGCCGGGGTGGGACGGCAGCGTCAACTGCGGCGTCGCCGAGTGGTGCCCGTACGCGTTGCTGCCCTCGGCCGCTACGACCGTCCCCGGGTCGTCGCTCCAGCCGTGCAGTGCGACCAGCACGCTGGTCAGGCCGTCCGCGCGCCGGGCCGATGCCCAGCCAGGGCCGGTCCGGGCGGCCGGCGGCCCGGTGTCGTCGGCCACGGCCCAGCCGCCCTCGCGCACGGGCGTGCCGGGGGGCGCGTCGACGCGGTGCACCCGGATCTCCCAGGGGCCGTGCACCACGCTGACCGTCTCGATGCGGTGCCCTTCGCCGCTGCCCGGGAGGAGGGCCCGGTGCCAGGAGGCGGCATGAGCGCCCTCGGTGCCGAGGGGGTGGATGCGGCCGCGCGGGGTCGGTGTGCCGTCGGGGGCGAGCAGGGCGATGTGGTTGTCGGGGCCCGTGTGCGGTGCCGGAGGGGTCTCGGGGGCCGTGGCGCTGGAGTAGGCGAAGCGGGCGTAGTGCGGGCTGTCCTGTGCCTGCGCGGGTGGGGGCGGCAGGCGGTCGCTGCCGTGGTTGACGAGCCGTACGATCCCGTCGGTCGCGGTGGAGTGCAGCAGCCAGCCCGGGGCGGGCAACGCGCGGCGTACGTCGGCCGATTCGACCGGGCCGGGTTCCTCGGTCGCGGTCCACACGGGGTGGTCGGCGGGCAGGAGCAGGCCGAGGAAGGCCTTGCTCGCCCAGTACGGGGAGGCCGGGCCCGAGTAGCGCTGGGTGACGGGGAGGAAGGGGCCGTACCAGCCGAGCGTGAGCAGCCCTCGCGCGTCGGGCACGCCCCGCTCGGCGAAGTGCCTCAGCGCCCCCGAGGCGAGGCGGCGGGTGCGGCCGGGCGGCAACGGAGTGGCGTCGGCGAGGACACCCGCCCACAGGGGCGCGGTCGTGGCGAATCGGTAGGTGAGCGAGCGGCCTTGATGGACGGGCGCCCCGTCGGCGCCGAAGAAGTGCTGGTGGTCGTGGAGGAACGACCGCAGGCGTGCCCGGTGGGCCGCCACCGCCGCCGGGTCGGCGCGCGGCCCGGCGATACGGGCCCAGAGCACCGGATACAGGTGCAGGGCCCAGGCGTTGTAGTAGTCGAACTTGCGGCCGTCGCCGTCGGTGTACCAGCCGTCGCCCCGGTACCAGTCCTCCAGGCGGGCCAGCCCGGCGTCGATCTCGCGGCGGCTGTGCGGTGCGCCGACGGACGCGAGGAACTCCTCGGTGATGACCTGGAACAACCGCCAGTTGGAGTCGTTGACGACCGCTCCGACGAAGCCGCCCAGCCAGTCCGCGATCCGCTGCCGTACCCGGTCGTCGAGCCGGTCCCAGATCCACGGGCGGCTCTCGTGCAGGGCGATCGCGAGGGACGCGGCCTCGACCATGGGCTGGCCCCGGTCGGCGATGGGCGGCCAGCGGTCGGGGCTGTGCGGGTCGGTGCCGGCGGCCAGCCCGGCCGCGTACCGGTCGATGAGTGCCGGCTGTTGTCCGCCCGATCCGGCGATACGGAAGGCGGCCAGCAGGAAGGAGCGGGCGAAGCCCTCGAGACCGTCCGACCAGGGCCCGGAGTGGCTGGGCGGCCCGGGGAGCCGGTACTGGGCCAGGCCCGGGGAGGCGTAGGGCGGCAGGGCGTCCAGGAGGCGGTCGGCGATCGCCTCCCAGTGGGCCCGGGTCCAGCCGGTGAGGGGCGAGGTCAGCGGGTCGGGGGGCGGCAGCTGCGGAAGGTGGGGGAAGTGCGTCGGGTCGGGGAGCGACACATGCGGCGCGCTCATACGGGTGCGGTTCCTCCGTTGGTCACAGGGCACGCCCGGGCGGGGGCGCGCCGACGCTGTCGCGGACGACGATGTGGGTGCCGAGCAGATGGTGGGCCCCGGCGGCGTGCTCCGGGTCGCGCAGCGCGATCCGCACGGCGGCGCGGCCGAGTTCCTCGGCGGGGGTGCGGACGGTGGTGAGCGGCGGGTTGAAGTCCTCGGCGAGCGGGATGTCGTTGTAGCCGACGACGGAGATGTCACCGGGGACGCTCAGCCCGCTCTCGGCGATCGCCCGCAGGGCACCGGCGGCGACCATGTCGTCCCCGGCGAAGACGGCGGTGAACTCCCTTGTCTGCTTGAGGAGTTCGGTCATGGCGCGGTGGCCTGCGGCGCGGCCGAGCCCGCAGTCGACGACATGTGCGGCCTCGGGCGGCAGCCCGTGCTCGGCGAGGGCCGCGCGGTAGCCGGAGACGCGGGCGTCGAGGGCGGTGTTGCCGGGCAGTCCGCCGAGGAAGACGATCCGGCGGTGCCCGGCCGAGAGCAGATGGGCGGTGACGGCGCGGGCCCCGGCCTCGTTGTCGAACTCGACGACGAGCGCGGGGATCTCCGGGTCGGGCGCGGGACGCCCGCAGAGCACGAGCCGGGCTCCGGAGGAGTCCAGGGCATGCGCGTAGTGGGCGACGCGCTCGCGGTAGGCGTCGTCCTCGACGACCCCGCCGACCAGGATCACCAGCCGGGCGCCCTCCTCCCGCATGAGCTGCACGAACTCCATCTCGCGCTGGGCGTCCCCGCCGGTGGCGCCGACCACGCAGAGCCAGCCGCGGTCGGCGGCCTCGGCCTCCACGCCCTCGGCGACCTGCGCGTAGAAGGGGCTGGTGACCTGGCGGACCACGACGGCGGCCATCTTGCGGCCGCCGCCGACCAGGGCGCGGGCGTGCGCGTTGGCCACGTAGTCGAGGTCGCGGGCCGCGCGCAGGACCCGGGCCCGGGTCGCGGCGGGCACCGGGTGGTTGCCGCTGAGCGCGCGGGAGGCGGTGGCCGTCGACACGCCCGCGCGCTCGGCGACCTCGCGGATCGTGACCCGCCCCTTGGACACCATGTCGTTCCCCATCCCCCGCGTCTCCTCTTCCGCCCACCGCTGTTCAGGCGTTGGCCGCGTAGTCCTTCGCGTATTCCTCGGCCATTCTGTCGCCGCCCCGGCTGCGCCACTTCTTCACCGTCGCGTCCCACTCGGAGAGCGGCAGCCGCCCGGCGATGATCCCGGTGGCGGTGTCGTCGAGGAGGGTCTGGAGGGTGGCGCCCTGGGCATTGTGCGTCGTGGACTGAAGCCCGAACGCGGCGTTGCGGACGGCGTGCGGTACGACCTTCCGCTGCCAGGTGTGCAGGGCGCGTACCGCGTCGGGCATGCCGGGCACGAACAGCACCTGGGGGCCTTCGGCGAGGTACTTCAGCGGCAGGTTGGTGTTGTTCTCCACCTCGCCGAGATCGGTGTACTCGGGCGAGCCGTCCTCGGCGCGGGTGAAGTGCACGCCCTCGACGCCGTAGTGGGTGAGTTCCCACTCCACGCTCCCGAAGGGTGCGGCGAGGTAGTCGAGGATGCGCAGCAGCAGTTCGACGCGCTCCTTCTTGGCCTGCTTCAGGACCGTGTAGCCGAAGGAGCGGCGGGCGGCGACGATGCCGCCGGGCTCGCCGCCGACGCTGTACGGGAGGGCGGCCGCCGGGCTCATCTTGCCCTGGGACTCACGGTACTTGGGCAGGTAGGCGCCGAACCCGTCCTGCATGGATCCGACGGTGCCGTTGTAGTAGAGGGTCGTCAGGTCGATCTGCGAGATGGACGTGGCGTCGGGGTGGTAGGAGCCGTTCCGGCGCAGCTGTGCCCGGAAGGCGATCGACGCCTTGTAGCGTTCGTCGGCCGCCGCCGGGAGGAAGGTGCCGTTCTCGGTGACGGCCCAGCTCTGGGGTGCGTTGTGGGCGGCGGAGTGGTAGCCGTTGCCGAACAGGGACTGGGCGGCGGCGCCCAGCATGTACGTCTTCCCGCGTGTGCCCCGCCGTGCCACGGCGGTGAAGTCCTCGGCCGTCCAGCCCTCCTTCATGCCCGCGTCGGCGAACATGTCCTGGTTGATCCACAGAGTGGAACCCGGCAGCGGGCGCTCCAGCGGGATGCCGTAGATCCGTCCGCCGATGCGGCCCATGTCGCGCCAGGCGTGGACGGGGATGTTGGCGAGGTTCGGGTAGTCGGCGACCGCGTCGCCGGACAGGTACGGGGTGAGGTCCTGGGCGCGCCGGCGCACGAACTGTGCCTCGCGGGGCAGGGTGAAGCCGGAGAACATGTTGATGATGTCGGGCAGGGCGTCGGCGTCGCCCGCCATGACCGTCGCCATCTTCTTCTGGTAGTCGGCCTGGGAGATGATCGTGTACTCGATCTTCACGCCGAGGGCCTTCTCGACGGCAGCCCAGAAGCGGTTCGCCGAGGCGGGCTTGGGCGGTGTGCCGAACGAGACGGTCATGACACGGACGGTGGAGCCGTCGCCCGGTGTGCGGGAGACCGACTTGGCCAGGTCGGAGGGGTAGGAGGTGTATCCCGCCTGGACGCCCTCCTGGGTGGGGGCGAGGTCCGGCTTCGGTCCGGTGGCGGGACGGTGGGCGGGCCAGGGGGCGAGCTTCTTCCCGGCGTTGGATACGTCGCCGTCGCCGGAGCCCGAGGAGCAGGCGGTCAGCAGACCGGGGACGGAGACGGCGGCACCACCGGCGGCCACGGAACGCAGCAGGGTGCGTCGGGACATGCTGGGCATGGGTGAATCACCTCGTGTCGGCTCGAGTCAGCTCTTGCTGGAGTCAGCTCTTGATGGCGCCGGTGAGCACGCCCTTGGTGAAGTACTTCTGCAGGAAGGGGTAGACCAGCAGGATCGGCACGGTGGCGATCACGAGCACCGCCATCTGCACGGTCTGCGGAGCGGTGACGGTCGCCTCGCCGGTCGTCGCGTCGGTGAGCCCGGCCCCGGCCACCACGTAGGTGCGCAGCACCTGCTGGAGCGGCCAGTGGTCGCTCTCCAGGTACAGCGAGGCGTAGAACCAGGAGTTCCAGTAGGCGACGGCGTAGAACAGGCCGACGACGGCGAGCGCGGCCTTGGACAGCGGCAGCACCACCGACACCAGCACCCGCCAGTCCCCCGCCCCGTCCAGCCGGGCCGCCTCGTACAGCTCCTCGGGGATCGACTGGAAGAAGCCGCGCAGCACGACCAGGTTGAACACGTTGACCAGGACGGGCAGCACGAGCGAGGCGTACGAGTCGAGCAGGCCGAGTTCCTTGACGAGCAGGAAGCTCGGGATCATGCCGGGCGGGAAGAGGAATGTGAACAGCACCAGCAGCAGCACGGGCCTGCCGCCGAAGACGCCCGGGCGGGACAGCGCGTAGGCCAGGGTCACCGTGCAGGCGAGGCTGAGCAGGGTGCCTACGATCGTCACGCCCGCGCTGACGCCGAGGGCGTGGGTGACGATGCCGCCGTCGAAGATGTCGCGGTAGGCGTCGAGCGTGGGCTCGCTGGGCCACAGCACCCAGCCGCCGTTGTCGACGACCTCCTGCGTGGAGGCCAGGGACGTCGACACGATCACCAGGAACGGCACGCACACCAGCAGCACGACCGTGGCCAGGGCGAGCGCCTTCGCGGTCTGGGTGAGCGGCCGGGGCTTCTCCATCCAGCCGGGCCGGGCGGACGCGCTCACCGGTAGACCCCCTGTTCGCCGAGGCGATGGGCGGCCTTGTTGGCCGCGTAGACGAGCAGGGCGCCGACGAGCCCCTTGAACAGGCCCGCGGCCGCCGCGAAGCCGTAGTCGCCGCCGACGATGCCCTGGTAGTAGACGAAGGTGTCGATGACCTCGGCGGTCTGCGGTCCGACCGCGTCGCGTTGCAGCAGCATCTGCTCGAAGCCGACGGAGAGGATGTCGCCGAGCCGCATGATGAGCAGCAGCACGACGACCGGGCGGATGGCGGGCAGGGTGACGTGCCAGAAGCGCCGCCAGGGTCCGGCGCCGTCGATGGCGGCCGCCTCGTACTGCTGCTCGTCGACCTGGGCGAGCGCGGCGAGGAAGATGATCGTGCCCCAGCCGGCGTCCTTCCAGATGACCTGGGCGACGACGAGCGGCCGGAAGGCGTCCGGGTTGCCGATGATGTCGACGGTGTGCAGACCGGCCCCGCCGAGGCCGCTGTTGAGCAGGCCGGTGTCCCCGAGCACCTGCTGGAACAGCGCGACGACGATCACCCACGAGATGAAGTGCGGCAGATACGCCACCGACTGCACGAACCGGCGCACCGAGCTCCAGGTGAGGGTGTGCAGCAGCAGGGCGAGACCGAGCGGCACCGGGAAGTAGAAGACCAGCTGGAGGACGGCGATCCAGAGGGTGTTGAGGACCGAGTCCCAGAACGCCGGGTCCTCGAACATGCGCTGGAAGTTGCCCAGCCCCACCCAGGGGCTGCCCAGGAGGCCGTCGAACGGCACGTACTCCTTGAACGCGATGACGTTGCCGGCGAGTGCGCCGTAGTGGAACAGCAGGAAGTAGGCGACACCGGGCAGCATGAGCAGGAACAGGACCCGGCTCTGAAAACCTTTACGTTCACGCCGCACTCCGTCGGAACCACGGCGGGAGGGACTCACCCCCTTCGCACCTGCTCGTTCCCGTAAGTCGGTTGCCACGGCTCCCCCTCACCTCGGCCTGTCCGGTGAAGGGAAGTTAAAACGCTTTCACGACGTGGTCAACAGTTCTGACAGAGCCGGGACTTCACGCCGAGAGCAGTCCCCGGCCGAACCAGCCGGAGAGGAGCGCACGCCGGGCAGGGCCCATGTCGAGGTCGCCGACGGCGTCGACGCCCCGGTCGTAGTTGTGGCCCCGGCGTTCGAACCTATAGTGGTGATGACCGAGTGTGATGACTCGACTACACAAGCTCCATGCGGGTGACGGGGGAACAAGTGCTGCCGCAAGACGGTCTGTTCGAGGCGGTCATGCGCCGCCGGGCACGTGACGGAGCGCCGGAACGCTGGCGAAAGGCCCTCGCCCGCTCCGCCGCCCCTCCCCTGCGGTTGCGGTGGGCCTGCCGGTCCCACCTGTTCGCCACGATCACACCGCCCGTCGCGGTGCCGCTGCTGCCGACGCTGCCCGCGCCCCTCTTCCCCCTTGCCATGATCTGCGCCGTACTGATCTCGCTGCGGATGGCGCTGAGCACCTGGGCCACCCGGGAGTTGCTCCGTCCGGCTCTCCTGCGGCGGCGACTGCGTCCGCTCGCCATCGTCCCCGCCGTCGCGGTCGCGGCCACCCCGGCAGGCGAGTGGCTCGCAGACCTCTGGTCCTCCGTTCCGGTGCTGACCGGTGTCGGCGGAGGCATGCTGCTGGCCGGCGCCGCCTTCATCGGGCTGCTGTTGTCAGCGGCGGCGGCACCCCATGTACGGTCCAGGAAGGGGCGGTTGCTGCTGCTGGCGCCGCGCGTCGTCCTCGGTCGGGGCAGCACGATGTTCCTGCTCGCCGGGGTGTTCCAGCCCCGCCGTGAGCTGCTGATCGCCACGGTCTTCGTCCTCGCCGTGGAAGTCCTCGCGGCCTGGGCCATGGTCCGGGCGGACCGCAGCGTCCTGTGGCGGCCGGCGTGGGCCCGCCTGCGCGGCGGCAGCGGTCCCGCGTACGACGCCACACTGGCGGCCTGGGCCTTCGACCGTGTGCTCGCACGGCCGATCGGGCCCGACTACCGGGCCGTCATCGCACTGGCGACATACGCCTGGCAGTCCTACCGCGGCGCGCTGACCGAGAAGACGCCGGACGCCCGGACCGGGTTCCTGCTGCGGGAGGGCGCCCAGGAGGCCCTCGAATGGTTGATCCTGGCCGACAACGCCCTGCTCGCCGTCGAGATGAACCCCGAAGCCGTACCGCACTGGGCCAGGCCCGCGATACTGCGCGAACACCTCACGGCCACCCTCGTCGTACAGGCCACCGCGGTCCTGACCTGGGGCAACCTCGACCAGCCCGAGGAGGCCCACGAGGAGGCGCGAGGTGCGGCGCAGGACTTCACTCTGCTCGGAAAGCCGGAGTGGGCGGCGCTGTACGGAGTGTGCGCCGCCGCCGTGAGCGCACGGCGCGGGGACAACCCCAATCGGGCGGCGGCCGAACTGCGCGACCTGCTGCGCGAACGCACGACGGCCGGACGGCACGGCGGGCCGGTTCAGCACAACGCGGTGCTGACGGCCGCCATGGTGGCCCACCACGTCACCATGCGGGAGGAGGCGCTCGAACTGCTCGCCTCCCTCCAGGGTCTGCCGGCGAACGCGGGGCTCGCCGACCTGGAGACCGACGGAATGACGCCCTGGGTCGCGGGCGCGCTGTGGGACGCCGCCATCTACGACGTGAACCGCTACTTCGTCGAGCGCGACCTCCGGGAGGCGCTGGGCGGGCCGTCGTACTTCCGGACCGCTCGGTCCACCACAGGGGTGGAGGTGACGCCCGGCACCGGCCGACGGCTGACCGAGGGCCTCTCCACGATGCGGACACCGCGGGGCGAGCGGCCGGCCGACGTGACGCGTCGGGCCCTCGTGGTGCTGGACAGGATCATCGAGCGCTACGGCCCGGACCAGCCCTGGACCCGAGTCGAACGGCAGCACATGGGCGCGGCGGAGAGCATGATCGCGCTCGGGGAATCCGTGCATGCCCTGGACCGGTTGCACGACCAGATCGACCGGGATCTGCGCTCGCTCGGCAAGACACCCGCCCCGCGCACCCCAGCCCCCTCGGAGCCGTCCGGTCTCGCCGCCAAACGTCTCTACGCCGGCGAGACCCTGCGCCTGTTGCTGTCCGACCCCGACGCGGACAGGGGGCTACGGAAAGCGTTCAGCCACCTCGAGGACGTACGGGCCATGAAACTCAGCTCCGACCTGGCCCTGGGGACCATGACCGACGGCGGGTCGAATTCGCAACCCCGGTCCCCCTACCAGCAACAGCACTGGGACAACCGTGCCCCCGCTCGCGCCGTGCTGACCCCCCAGGCCATCGCCCAAGCTCAGACAGGCAGCCTCGGGCACACGGAGCTGAACCGGAACCGCGGCGTGTCGGACTTCCGGCAAGTGAGTGAGCTGCTCGCCACGGTCGCCCCGGACACGCTCCTCATGGCGTACTGGCACGACGAGGACGAAACGCTCGTCTTCCTCCTGCGCGCCGACGACTCGGCGCCCCGACTCGTCACCCTCGCACACACCCCGGCGGACCATGCCGCGCTGCGCGACGCCCTCCGGGCCATCGAACCGGACCAACGGCACCTCGCCCCGACGCCCTGGGACGCGCCCTTCCGTCCGCTGGTGGAGGCGGCAGTCCGGCACAGCCGTCCCGGGGAGACGGTGTGGCTGGTGCCCGACGGGCTGCTCCACCACGTGCCCCTGCACGCCGTCGGCCTGCCGGACGGCGATGCCCTGAGCGACCGCAACCCGGTGTGCTTCTCGCCGAGCGCCTCCCTGATGCGACTCCGCCTGGGCGACGCCGAACCACCCACCGCCCCCGCCTCCGCGCTGCTCATCGCGGACCGCACCTCCGAAGACGCCCTGGCCTTCGCCTCCCTGGAGACCCAGGCCGTCACCGCGCACATCCCCGACGCCACCACTGTGTCCGGCAAGGAGGAACTGCTCGGGCAGTTGTCCGCCCGCCCGTTCGACGTGCTGCACCTGGCCTGCCACGGGGAGTTCCGGCACGGCAGGCCCGAGTCGTCCGCCGTCGTCCTGGGCCGGGACGAGAGGCTGACCGCCCACGACGTGGTGGCTCTGCGGCTGCGCGTCGGGCTGGTCACGATCGGCGCCTGCGAAAGCGGCTTGGGCTCCCTCGACCTGGCCGAGGAACGCTTCGGACTGGTGCGCGCCTTCCTCCAGGCGGGCGCGAGGTCCGTCCTGGCCACGCTCTGGCAGGTGGACGACCTGTCGGCGGCCATGCTGCTGGACGACTTCTACGCCCGTCTGAGCAGAGGCACTCCTCGGGCCGACGCGCTGCGGCAGGCCCAACTCGCCCTGCGCCGGACCCCCGCACGGGAGGTACGCCGGTACTGCCTGTCCCGGCGGCCCAGGGTCACGGTCCCGGCCGAGCGAGAGGAACTGGACCAGGTGCTCGCCGACCTCGACGGCCTGCCCCCGGACCGGCTCGTCTTCGACGACCCCTACCACTGGGCGCCCTTCCAGTTGTACGGCGACTGGAGGTGACCGCGTGCCCACGACCTTCGTCCAGCTCGCTGTCGTGATCGTCGCCGTACTGCCGGGCGTGACCTACCAGTTCACCCGGGAACACGCCCGCGGCCCGTCCGTGCGGCACGCCGACCTCGGCGAGCGGCTGCTGCGGGCCCTCGCCGCCTCCCTCGTCCTGGACATCGCGTACGTCCTGGTCTTCGGGAGGGTGCTCACCGACCGGCTGCCCCTGTCGGCGGCACGGTGGGAGAAGCTCTCCGCGTCCCCGCGTCCGGCCGCCGTGCTCGCGCTGCTGCTGCTCATCGTCGTCCCGGCCGCCGCGGCGTGCGCGGTGTCGCTGTGGCAGCGCCGGGGTCGCCCGGCTCGGTACGTCGCCGCACCCTCTGCCTGGGACCACGTCTTCGCCGGCCTGGGGCCGTGCTTCTTGCGCGCCCGCCTCAAGAGCGGTTCCTGGGTGGGCGGTTGGTACGGGGCAGGCTCCTACGCGTCCTCCCACCCCGCCTCCTCGTACGACCTGTTCCTGGAGTCGGCGTGGCGGCTCGCCCCGGACGGCAGGTTCCTGTCGAGGGTGGACCGGACCCAGGGTCTCTACGTCCGCCTCGACGACATCGAAGTACTGGAATTCGTCACCTCGGAGCAGCGATGAACGACGGCATCTTCCGGTCCCGGCCCCGCGGTTACCGGCCGCGCGAGGCGCAGGCCGAGCCCACCACGCCCCCGCCCGGCACGGCCGGTCCGAGCGCCCCCGGCACACCGCTCGAACCGGACGACGAGGCGACCACGACAGACCCGCCGGACCTCGACGACACATCGGGCGCGTCCTCTTAGGCAGCTCGCTTTCTCGGCATGCCGGGCCCGCCCCGAGCGGTCGGCCCGGTCCGCCCCACCTCTTGACGCGTCAATGACAACAATGGCTTGATGTCATGGGAGCGCTCCCACCTCACCCAGGGAAGGGACCACCATGCACAGAACCGCCCGCTCGTCCCCGCACTTACGGATCGTCACGGTTCTCGGCCTCCTGGCCACCCTGCTCCTCCCCCTCGGCCTGACCGTCACACCCCGCGCGACGGCCGCCCCGGCCGCGGACCCCGTCCGTGTCATGCCGCTCGGCGACTCGATCACCGGCTCGCCGGGCTGCTGGCGGGCGGTGTTGTGGAACCGGCTCGTGAACAGCGGCTACAAGGACATCGACTTCGTCGGCACCCTCCCCACGCAGGGGTGCGGACAGGCGCACGACGGCGACAACGAAGGTCATGGCGGCGAGTTGGTGACGAACGTCGCCGACCAGAACCTGCTGCCGGGAAGGCTGGCCGCCACCCGTCCGGACATCGTTGTCATGCACTTCGGCACGAACGACGTGTGGAGCAGCATCGCCCCCGACCGCATCCTCGCCGCCTACACCAAGCTCGTGACGCAGATGCGGGCCTCCGATCCGGACATGCGGATCCTCGTCGCGCAGCTCATCCCGATGAACCCGAGCAGCTGCGCGGCCTGCGCACAGCGTGTCGTCGACTTCAACGCGGCGATTCCCGCCTGGGCCCGGGCGACCAGCACCGACCGCT
Source organism: Streptomyces sp. NPDC057099 (assembly GCF_042671245.1). Classification (NCBI taxonomy): domain Bacteria; kingdom Bacillati; phylum Actinomycetota; class Actinomycetes; order Kitasatosporales; family Streptomycetaceae; genus Streptomyces; species Streptomyces sp. NPDC057099. The sequence continues at coordinate 17,285 of NZ_JBHUTX010000009.1, read as the reverse complement.
CCCCGGTCACCGTGGTCGACCAGTGGACGGGGTTCAGCACGTCCGCCGACACCTATGACGGTGTGCACCCCAACGCCTCCGGCGACGACAAGATCGCCGCCCGCTGGTACCCGGCCCTGGCGGCCGTCCTCGACGGGGGCGTCCCGCAGGACCCGGGCGATCCCGGTGACCCCGGCGAGGAACCCGGGGCCTGCACCGCGCGCTTCCGGGCCGTCTCCTCCTGGCAGGGCGGCTATCAGGGCGAGGTGACGGTGACGAACGCGTCCGCCTCCGCCGCCTCGGGCTGGACCGCGACCGTCGTACCGGCGGGCGGCGCGCGTCTCACCCAGGTCTGGAACGGCACCCACACGACGGCCGCCGACGGCACGGCCACCGTCACGAACGCGGCGTGGAACGGCGCGCTGGCCCCCGGCGCGAGCGCCACGTTCGGCTTCATCGCCACCACCCCGGCAACGGCCGGGACCCCGGCGGCGACCGTCACGTGCACGGCGAAGACCCCGGCCGCCTGACACCCGGCGCGGGCCGCACTCTCCGTCAACTCCTCCTCTCTGGAGCCGCTATGAGATCTCGTACCGCATCCGTCCCGCGAGTGGCCGGAGTGGCCGCCGCCCTCCTGGGACTCCTGCTCTCCTTGCTCTCCTTCAGCACACCGGCACAGGCCGCCGCCACCGGCCTCCGCATCGCGAACGGCCGTCTCGTGGAAGCCTCCGGGAACGACTTCGTGATGCGCGGCGTCAACCACGCCCACACCTGGTATCCGGGTGAGACGCAGTCGCTGGCCGACGTCAAGTCGCTGGGCGCCAACACCGTCCGTGTCGTCCTCTCCGACGGCCACCGCTGGACCAAGAACAGCGCGCAGGACGTGGCGAGTGTCATCGCCCGGTGCAAGGCCAACCGGCTCATCTGCGTGCTGGAGGTGCACGACACCACCGGCTACGGAGAGGAGTCCGCGGCCGGGACCCTCGACCACGCGGCCGACTACTGGATCGGCCTGAAAGAGGTGCTCGCCGGTCAAGAGGACTACGTCATCATCAACATCGGCAACGAGCCCTGGGGCAACACCAATCCCGCGGGGTGGACCGATCCCACCATCGCCGCCGTCAAGAAGCTGCGCAACGCCGGATTCACGCACACGATCATGGTGGACGCGCCCAACTGGGGCCAAGACTGGCAAGGCGTGATGCGCGCCAACGCCAAGTCCGTCTACGAGGCCGACCCCACCGGCAACCTGATCTTCTCGATCCACATGTACAGCGTCTACGACACCGCCCAGGAGATCACCGATTATCTGAACGCCTTCGTCAACGCCAAACTCCCCATTCTCATCGGCGAGTTCGGCGGACCGGCCGACCAGTACGGCGATCCTGACGAGGACACCATGATGGCCGTGGCCCAACAGCTGCGGCTCGGCTACCTGGCCTGGTCCTGGAGCGGCAACACCGACCCGATCCTCGACCTGGCGATCGGGTTCGACCGCAACCGGCTCAGTTCCTGGGGCCAGCGCGTCTTCAACGGCGCCAACGGCATCGCCGCGACCTCGAAGGAAGCCACCGTCTACTCCTCGGGCGGCGGTGACACCACTCCCCCGACCGCTCCCGGCACACCGACCGCCTCGGACGTGACGTCGTCATCCGTGAAGCTGGCCTGGGCCGCCGCCACGGACGCCACCGGCGTCACTGGCTATGACGTCGTCCGGGTCAGTGGCGCGACCGAGACCACCGCCACCACCACGACGGGCACCTCCGCCACCGTCACCGGCCTCGCCCCGTCCACCTCCCACACCTTCGCCGTCTACGCCCGTGACGCCGCGGGCAACAAGTCGCCCCGCTCGGCCACGGTGACGGTCACGACCTCCTCCGGCGGCTCACCGTCGGCCTGCGGTGTCGGCTACCGGGTGACGAGCAGCTGGCCCGGCGGCTTCCAGGGCGAGATCGTCCTGCGCAACACCGGCACGTCGGCGATCAACGGCTGGACGCTGCGCTGGGCCTTCCCCGACAGCCAGCGCGTCACCAACCTCTGGGGCGGCACGGCGACGCAGAGCGGCTCCGAGGTCAGCGTCGCGGCGGCCTCGTACACCGCGACGATCCCCGCGGCGGGCTCGGTCACCCTCGGCTTCACGGCCACCCGGTCGACCGCTAACCCCAGCCCCACGGCGTTCACGCTGAACGGCGCGGCCTGCTCGGTGAGCTGACCGCGCCGCGTGCGACGGTGCCGGCGCGCTTCCGAGCGTCCGGCGCGGCGGTACCGTCGCCGTGGTTGCGGCTGCGGCTGTGATCCATACGACATCACGCCGGAAAGCGGTTTACCCGGCCCCGCAGCGGTGAGGCGGCGGGGATGTCTCACCGGCACCCCACTGCCGTCACTCCGGCAGGATGCGCCCCCACCCGTCCCGGGTTCCCCCACCGAGCGCGGGGGGTGTGATGAGCGAGGACACCCTGCGCATGCGCGCCGTCTCACCGGCCGGCGGCGGGCGAGGGCGGAAGGACGCGTCCGAGACCGCCGCCCCCGAGCGGCGGTCCGGGCAGCGGGACGCCTTCTTCGACAACGCCAAGTACCTGGCCATCGTGCTGGTGGCGATGGGGCACTCCTGGGAGCCGTTGCGGGACGGCAGCCGGGCGGCGAGCGCGCTGTACATGGTGGTGTACGCCTTCCACATGCCGGCGTTCATCATCATCTCGGGCTACTTCTCGCGCACCTTCGACGCCGGCCCCGGGCGCATCAGGCGTCTGATCACCGGACTCGCCGTGCCGTACGTCGTCTTCGAGACGGCGTACACCCTGTTCACCCGGTGGACCGACCAGGAGCCCGACCGGCCGATCAGCCTGCTGGACCCGCTCTATCTGACCTGGTTCCTGGTGGCGCTGTTCGTCTGGCGGCTGACCACGCCGGTGTGGCGGCATGTGCGGTGGCCACTGCCGATCGCGCTCGCCATCGCGATGCTGGCGACGCTCTCGCCGGACGTCGGCAACGACCTCGATCTGCAGCGCACCCTGCAGTTCCTGCCGTACTTCGTCCTCGGCCTGTGCCTGAAGCCGGAGCACTTCCGGCTGGTGCGCCGACGCAAGGTGCGCATCCTCGCCGTGCCGGTCTTCGCCGCCGCCCTCGCCGTGGCCTACTGGGCGGTGCCGCGGATGACCGGCGCCTGGTTCTACCACCGCGACAGCGCGGAGGAACTCGCCGCGCCCTCCTGGTCCGGTCCCCTCATGACCCTGGTGATCTTCGGCTGCTCGCTGGTCCTGGTCGCCTGCTTCCTCTCCTGGGTACCGGGACGCCACGCATGGTTCACGGTCCTGGGCGCGGGCACGCTGTACGGCTATCTGCTGCACGGCTTCGTCGCCCAGGGGTCCAAGTTCTGGGGCTGGTACGAGCCGGCGTGGATCCACCGTCCCCTGGGCGAACTCGTCGTCACGGCCGTCGCGGCCGTCGTCGTGACCGCGCTGTGCACCCCACCGGTACGGCGGCTGTTCCGCTGGGTGATGGAGCCCGAGATGGCATGGGCGTTCCGCCGGGACGCCCGCGATCAGGCCCGGGAACGCAACGCCGTACGCGAACGGACAGCTGTCCGCGAGTGACTTTCGGCGCCCCGCCCGGAACGAGGCCGAACAGGATGAGAAGCTCGACCACTCCCCCGTCGGCGCTGCCCAGCCAGTGGGGCAAGGGCGTGTCGAACTCGGCTGCCTCACCGGTCGACAGCGTGAGATCGCGCTCGCCGATCTCGAAGCCCTCGTGGGTCTGCGGGGTCGGTTCGAGTGGTTCCGGCCGGGTAACGACGTTCTCGCCGGCTGCACCGAGCTCGGCCCACCGGTCCCCCGACCGCGGCAGGGCCGCCCCGCTCCCAGCATCCGTTGGGCACTCAGTTCCCCGACCGCAGCTGGTCCAGCTCGTCCCCGATCGCCCTGCGAAGCAAGTCGTGCTGCGGACCGAGGGCGAACTGCTCGTCGCCCCACCTGTCGCGGGGATAGAGCCAAACCGGCTTGCCCACCAGCTCGGTCGGCTCCCACTCGAACCGCGGCCATACGTGAGCGTGCAAGTACCCGTCGGTGTTGCCCAGGATCTCAAGATTGACCCGCCGGAAGGCCGCGTCCCTGCGCCGGGACACTCGCTCGACTGCCTCCCGAGCTGGTCCATGTCGGAGAGAAAGGCCAGCCGCTTCCCCCTGGGCAAGTCCGACAGTCTCTCCACCTGGGGGTCGTCCACCAGGAGCACCGAGTAGCCCGGCAGGAACTGCACATCGCCGATCACCGCGAACCCCGCGTTCAGGCGCCGCAGTACAGCGGGGTTCTCACCTCGCAGAGCACTCCCGATGCGGTCGGCCCGCCAGTCGTCACCTGGCCCCTTCGAGCGTGCCGGACCTAGCCGTCCCACGTGAGCCGAACCAGCAGCACACCGGGCGTGCGCGGCATCGACACCGTCAGTCCGGCCCCGTCCCAGGTGGCCCGGCCCGCCTCCGGGGAGGACGGGTGCAGGACCTCCGCCTGGACGGCCCGGCCCGCCAGGTGCTGGAGGGGGACGTGGAGTTCGGACGGTCCGCCGCGGCGCCAGAGCGAGACGTAGGACGTGCGGTCGTCGGGGAGCCTCAGGCCCAGGGCCAGCCACTCGTCCGTCCAGCCGGGCAGGCCTAGCGGCCAGAAGGGCAGGGCCTGTGCGAGGTCGGCGCGGATCGACTTGTAGACCGTGACCGCGTCCCGTACGAGGGCCAGTTGGTGTTCCGACATGTGGTTCAGATGGCCGGAGAGGTGGATGCGGCCGAGCAGGGCCCCGCCCAGGGTCCAGGAGATCAGGTCGTCGTCGAACGCCGGCTGCGGGTAGGCCCAGACGGCGCCCTGCTCGGGCGGGACCGCGGTCGGCGCGGCGGCGGCGATGGGGGCGTAGCGCAGCGGGTCCTGCTGGTCGCTGGTGGACTGGAGCTGGGCGACGGCCAGGGTGGCCCCGTCCATGCGCATGCCGCCCGAGGCGCAGTTCTCAACAACAAGGCCGGGGTGGCGGTCCAGGACGGCGGAGAGCCAGTCGAGGTACGCGTGGGCGTGACCGAGGAGGCCCGCTCCCGGTGCGAGGTCGCCGGGTGCCTTGGTGCCCGGGTCGACCAGGATGTTGTAGTCCAGCTTGAGATAGCCCACGCCCCAGTCGCCGACGATCCGGTCGACCGTCTTGTCGAGGTGGGCGCGGGCGGCCGGATGCCGCAGGTCGAGCTGGTGACGGCCCTGTTCGGTCAGGCGCACCCCGTCGCGCTGGAAGAACGCCTCTGCGGGGAGTTCGGACGCGACGGGACTCCGCACGCCGACGACCTCCGGCTCCAGCCACAGCCCGGGCACCATGCCGCGCTCCCGGATCCGGTCCAGGACCGCCTGGATTCCTCCGTCGGGGAAGCGGCGCGGCGAGGGCTGCCAGGCGCCGACGCTGTCCCACCAGCCGCGGGTGTCGTCGTCGTACCAGCCCGAGTCGATGCAGAAGTACTCCGCGCCGGCGTCGGCGGCGGCGTCGATCAGCGGCAGCAGCTTGGCCGTGGTCGGGTCGCCCATGAGGGTGTTCATGTAGTCGTTGAAGACGACGGGGAGGGCGGTGTGGTCCGGGTGGGGGCGGCGGATCGCCCGGCGGTAGGAGGTCAGGGCGCCCATCGCGGCGTCGACGTTGGGGCCGAGTGCGAGGGCCCCGGGCACGGTGGTGAACTCCTCGCCCTGTGCGAGCCGGACCCGCCACTGGTGTTCCGCGTCCGTGGGGCCGTTCAGCGCCATGTAGGTGCCGTGGGCGCGCTGGCCGACGTCCCAGCGCCAGCCGGCCGGGGACTCCACCTGCCACACCCAGGCCCGGCCGCCCTCCCGCTCGGTCAGCGCACCCATGGCCAGATGGCCGTCGGTGGGCCAGCTGCCGCGCCCGGTGAGGGCGACGGCGGCCCGGCTGTCGTGCTCGTGGACGTCCATGTTGATGTCGGCGACACCGGCGCGCAGCGGCTCGGCGTACCAACGGCACTCGGCGAGCCAGTCATTGCGGGCCCGGTGGACGTCGAGGGCGTCCGGTGAGGGCAGACCGCCGAGCAGCAGGCTGCTGACGGACTGGACGACCAGGGGCTCCCGGCCCTCGTTGCGGAGCCGGACGCGGGAGCGCAGGACGGGCAGGCCGGTGGGTGACGTCAGCTCGGCGAACGCCGTCAGGCCGGTGCTCGGATCGTGGAGTTCGACGGTCAGCCAGTCCCAGCCGTCGCGTCTGCCCGTGCGGTGGGCCCGGTAGGCGAGCCGTGCGCCGAAGGCCGTGCCCGTGAAGCGCGGGCCGGACCAGCCGCTGCCGTGGCCGAGCGCGGTGAGTTCCACGAGCGGGAGCGCGGAGTCAGAGGTGGCGGGACTGTCGTCGTCGGGCCCGGCCAGTTCGACCAGTCGCAGCGTCCCGTCGGCGGCGACGGCGAACCGCGCCCGAAGGGCCTCATGCCCCCAAGTGAACTCGTTCTGCGCCTGGTTGGAGGCCATGTGCGCCGCATCCGCCGTGCCGGTCAAGGTGCTCCCCCTCCTGACCCCGCCCCGTTCTCCGGGAACGGCGGTCCGCGTGAATCCCTCGTTACGGTCTCTTGACGACCCAAGTGTGACCGGTCACAATCCTCGCATGAATGTGACCGGTCACACAAGGCGCCCGGCGAGCATCAGGGACGTCGCGACCGCGGCGGGGGTCTCCTACCAGACGGTCTCGCGGGTGATCAACGGCCATCCGAGCGTCCGGCCGTCCACCCGGGAGCGGGTGCTCGCCGCCATCGACGAACTGGGCTTCCGCCGCAACGCGACCGCCCTCGCCCTGGCCAGCGGCCGCAGCCGGGCCGTGACCGTGCTCACCGCGAACACCACCCACTACGGCTACGCCTCGATCCTCCAGGGCATCGAGGAGGCCGCCCGCGCCGCGTCGTACGCGGTCGGGATCGGGGTCCTGGAGTCCGCCGACGACGCGGCCGTCGCCGCGGAGGTGCAGCGCGCGGCGGACGCGGGCGGCGGGCTCATCGTGATCGCCTACGATCCGGCCGGTGTCCGGGCGCTGGGAGCCGTGCCCGCGACGCTGCCGGTCGTCGGCGTCGTCGAGACCCCGGCGAGCCCGCCCGGCGGCGACCGCCCGTGGGTCTGGACCGACGACCGCGAGGCCGCCTACCAGGCGACCCGGCATCTGCTCTCCCTCGGCCACGAATCCGTGCACTACGTCGCCATCCCGTCCAGCACCCGCCGCACCAGCGCCCGCACCAGCGGCTGGCGGCAGGCGCTGAAGGAGGCCGGCGCCCCGGAATCCCGTCCTGTACAGAGCAGTTGGGGACCGGCGGGCGGTCACGCGGCCGGGCTGAAGCTGGCGGGCGACCCGTCCGTCTCCGCGATCCTGTGCGGCAACGACGATCTCGCGCTCGGCGTGCTCCGCGCCCTGCACGAGGCCGGCCGCTCGGTGCCGGGCGAGGTCAGCGTGGCCGGCTTCGACGACGCCCCGCACTCCGCCTTCCTCACCCCGTCCCTGACGACCGTACGCCTGGACTTCACCGGCCTCGGGCGGTCCGCGTTCGCCCTGCTGCACGGGGTGCTGGAGGAGTCGGCGCAGGTCGCCCCGCATCCCGTGTCCGTACCCGAGCTGGTGGTGCGGGAGAGCTCGGGGCCACCGCCCGCCGGTCACTGAACACCGCTCATCCGCACAGCAGTTGTGAGTCCCGCCACCTGAACCTGAACCACCTGCTCCGGAAAGGCACGAGATGAAGAGAAGAGCTCTCCCCGCCCTGGCGCTGATATGCGCCGCCGGCCTGGCCGCCACCGCGTGCAGTGACCCGACCGCCGGGGACTCCGGCGACTCCGGTTCGGGCGGGAAGAAGGCGGAGGTCGACCCCACCGCCCGCCTCGACGGCGTGAAGCTGACCATGTGGACCGCGCAGAACACGGTCAACGCGCCCAAGCAGGTCATCGACGCCTTCGAGAAGGCCACCGGCGCCAAGGTCGACACCCAGGCGATCCCGGACCTCTACGAGCAGAACGTGCCGACGAAGCTGGCGTCCGGAGACCGCCCCGACCTGATGTTCTGGCAGCCGTCGATCTCCACCCTGCCGTTCATCCAGCCGAAGCAGAATCTCCTGACCCTGGACGGGGAGCCGTGGGAGGCCAAGCTCGGCGGGACCGAGAAGTCGCTCGGCATGATCGACGGCAAGCGGTACGCGGCGATCGTCACCAGCCCCGCCATGCTCGGCGTCTACTACAACAAGGACGTCTTCCGGAAGGCCGGGCTGAGCGAGAAGGACTTCCCCACGTCCTACGACGAACTGCTCGCCCTCGGCCGCGAGGTCGTCGACAAGTCCGACGCCGCCGCCTTCTACGAGGCCGGCGGCGACAAGTGGCCGCTGCAGTGGCAGATGCAGGTCCAGCTCACCGACCTCGACCAGCAGTGGTGGGCCGATCTGAACACGGGCAAGAAGAAGTGGACCGACCCGGTCGTCGTCGGCGCGATCAAGAAGTACAAGGAGAAGCTGCTCGACGCCGGGCTCGCCCAGAAGAACTACCGGACGGGCACGTTCACCGGACAGGCCGACGCGCTGTGGAAGGGCGAGGCCGGCATGGTCCTCAACGTCACCTCCTTCCAGAGCCAGTTGCAGGCCAAGTACTCCACCGCCGAGATCGACAAGAAGATCGGCTGGTTCCCGGTCGCCAACTCCTCGGCCACCGGCCTGTACTCCCCCGACCAGACCAACGGTGTCGTCGCCTTCAAGACCGGTGACGACAAGCGGCAGAACGCGGCCCGGCAGTTCCTCGCCTTCTGGCTCGGGCCGGACTACCCGGACTACATCAAGACGATGAAGATCCCGTCCGTGCAGCCGGACGTGCCCACCCCCGGCGGACTGCCCGAGACGTCCAAGGCCCAGGTGGCGGCGCTGCCGAAGGCCATCGGCGTCTTCCAGGCCAAGGCGATCGTCGCCCCGGACACCCACCTCTACCTGGCCGACATGATCTTCGGCAAGAAGAGCCCGCAGCAGGTCGCGCAGGCGATCCAGGACCAGTTCGCGCAGGTGGCCAAGGCCCAGGGCGCGCCCGGGTTCTGACGATGGCGGACACGGTCGTACGTACCAAGCCCGCGCCGGTCAGGGGCGCGCCGAAGAAGGTGGGGCGGCTGCCACGCGCGGCCGTGCACCACCCCTGGTGGTTCGCGCTGCCCGCGATCGTCGTCTTCGCGGGCTTCTTCCTGCTGCCGAACCTGCTCAACTTCTACTACCCGTTCACCAACTGGTCCTCGTACCACGCGGACATCGCCTTCACGGGCCTGGACAACTTCAAGACCATCGCCGAGGACGGCTCGCTGCTGCGGGCGATCCGGACGACCTTGGTGTACGCCCTGCTGGCCGCACTGTTCCAGAACGGCTTCGGGCTCGTGCTGGCGCTGCTGCTGGAGGACGACAGCCGCTTCAACCGGTTCTTCCGCGCCGTCTTCTTCCTGCCGGTGCTGATCTCGGCCCTCGCGACCGGCTATGTCTTCCAGGCGCTGCTGGACCAGGACGGGGCCGTCAACTCCCTGCTGGGCACGGACATCCCCTGGCTGGGTTCGACGACCTGGACGCTGGTGATCGTCACGCTCATCCACGGCTGGAAGTGGATGGGCCTGTCGATGCTGATCTATCTGGCCGGGCTCAAGGGCATCCCCGGCGAGATGCTGGAGGCCGCGAAGTGTGACGGTGCCGGGCCCTGGCGGACCTTCTGGTCGGTGCGCTGGCCGATGCTCGCGCCGGCCGTCACCTTCAACGTCACCACGGCGCTGATCGGTTCGATGAACACCTTCGACATCGTGCAGGCCACGACCGGCGGCGGCCCCGCGGCCTCCACGGAGGTCTTCAACATCTACATGTTCCGGATCTTCGGACAGGGCCTGTACGCCCAGGCCTCCGCGATGAGCCTCGTGCTGTTCCTGGTGGTGGTCGCCGTGGCGATTCCGCTGGTCGTCGGGCTCCGGCGAAGGGAGCAGCTGCTGTGACCGCGGTGTGGCGGTACGGCCGCCCTTCCCTCGTCGTCCTGCTCGCGGCACTGGCCGTCGGTGTGCCGCTGTGGCTGGTCGCCGTCACCTCGGCCAAGCCGCAGGCCGAGGCGATCGAGCCGAACCTGGACCTGCCCGGGCACTGGCAGCCCGCGCGCAACTACGTGGACGCCGTCAGCGAGGGCGAGATGCTGCGCGGCTTCCTCAACTCGCTGCTGGTCGTGGTGCCTTCGGTGGTCCTGGTGCTGATCCTGGGCGCGGGCGCCGCCTGGGTGTTCGCCCGCCGCAAGTCGAAGCTGGTCTCGGCGGCGTACGCGCTGTGCATCAGCGGCCTGCTGCTGCCGCCCGCCGTCATCACCATCGTGATGGAGCTGCGGCAGATGGGCCTGGCGAACACCAGGCCGGGCATGATCGCCGTCTACACCGGCATGTATCTGTCGACGTCGATCTTCTTCATGACCGGCTTCATCCGCGCCATCCCCACGGAACTGGAGGAGGCGGCCCGGATGGACGGGGCGACGCCGTCACGGATCTTCTGGCGGATCGTGCTTCCGCTGCTCCGGCCGGTGATCGCCACCGCGACGATCATGGTGATGCTCTACGCCTGGAGCGACGTCTTCTACGCGTTCTTCGTCCTCGGCGGCGGAGAGCGGGCGCCCCTGCCGCTCAACCTCTACCAGGTCGCCAGCGCGCAGCTCTATCTCAACAACTGGCATCTCGTCTTCGCGTACGTCGTGGTGATGAGCCTGCCCATGGTCGCCGTGTTCCTGGTCGGCCAGCGAAAGATCGTGTCCGGAATCACCAGTGGAGCCGTCAAGTGACTGGAGGTCCAACAGCGTGAGCACCCCCGCCCGCACCAGATCCCGCACCAGAACCGCCTTGATCACAGCACTACTTGGAGCAACCGCCATGGCAGGCACCCTCCCCGCGGCAGGCCCTGCCGCCGCTGCCGATCCCCAACGTCTCACCGTCGACCTCAAGACCTCCGAGGGCCCGGTGATGCTGGGCGCCAACGGCTCGCTCTACGGGCTCAGCGACGACGGGGTGCCCAGCGATGCCGCGATGGCACCCTTGAAGATCACCAGCGTCTCGCAGAAGCCGGAGGGCGGCGCCCAGCACCCCAACGGCGACGCGCTCACCGTCTCCAAGTCGTTCTTCCGCAACGGCGGCGGCGAAGTCAACGTGATGATGCAGGACATCTACGCCAAGTGGCCGTACGAGGACCTCGGCATCGACGACTACCTCCCCAAGGTCGACAAGATCGTCAAGGAGGTCTCGTCCGACCCGAACAGCGACCGCTTCGTCTACATCCCGTTCAACGAGCCCGACCAGATCTGGTACAAGCTCGACGTCCAGGACCAGGCCCAGTACGAGAAGAACCGCGACCGGTTCTTCAAGGACTGGAAGACGGTGTACCAGCGGATCCGCGCGATCGACCCGGACGCCCGGATCGCCGGACCCAATGAAGCGGCTTACCACACACGCCTGTTGAAGGACTTCCTCGCCTTCGCCAAGCGGGAGAACGTGCTGCCGCAGGTGATGACCTGGCACGAGCTCGGCTCGGGGTCGCTCCGCGACTTCCAAGCGCACTACGACGACTACCGCTCCCTGGAGCGCGAGGCGGGCATCGCCCCGCTGAAGATCAACATCGATGAGTACGCCAACCGCCGCGACCTGTCCGTGCCCGGGCAGCTCGTGCAGTGGGTGTCCATGTTCGAGCGCAACAAGGTGTACGCCAACATGGCCTACTGGGACGCCGCCGGCAATCTCAGCGGCCATGTGGTGCGCTCGAACATCCCCAACGGCGGCTGGTGGCTGTTCCGCTGGTACGCGGGCATGACCGGGAACACCGTGAAGGTGACGCCGCCGCAGCCCGACTCGATCGACACCCTCCAGGGCCTCGCCTCGCTCGACACCTCCCGCCGCCAGGCGCAGGTGCTGCTCGGAGGCTCCGCCGCGGACTCGGACGTGGTCGTGCGCGACGTCCCGCGGTCGGTGTTCGGCCGTACGGTCACCGCTACGGTCGCCGAGGCGGCCTGGTCCGGTTACGAGGGGCAGCACGCGGCGCCGCGGGTCCTGGCGCGCACCAAGGTGAAGGTGGCGGACGACGGTTCGGTGACCGTCCCGCTGCGCGGACTGCACAAGATGTCGGCGTACCGGATCGTCCTCACCCCCGGCGGCTCGGGCACCCCGTCCGCCGCGTCCGTCCCCTGGTCGGCGTCGTACGAGGCCGAGGACGCGGCCATCACCGACGGCAAGGTGTACACCCAGGGCACCGTGCAGAACGCCAACGGCTACGCGGCCTCCGGCACCAAGGACGTCGGTTCGCTCAACCAGCCCGGCAGCAAGGTCGCCTTCACGGTGACGGTGCCGAAGGACGGCACGTACGACCTGGCGATCCTGTACGGCAACCAGTCCGGCGGCCCCGCCACGCAGAAGCTGTCGATCGACGGGGGCGACCCGGTGACGGTCGGCTACCCCTCCACCGAGAACTGGACCTACCGCGCCAAGAAGGAGGTCGGAGTCCAGCTCAAGGCGGGCACGCACCAGTTGACACTGTCCAAGGGCGACGCCGAGGTCACGCTCGACCGGATCGACCTGACCACGCGGACGGGCGCGGCCTCCGCGTCGTACGAGGCCACCCTGGCGGACATCGGCGGCAAGCCGTCGTACGACTACTCGTCCTCGGCCGGTGTGGGCACGGGCGCCCTGGTGCTGCGCTCGGGCGACAAGGCGGTGTTCGACGTGTACGCCCCGCGTGACGGCTACTACACGGTGACGCCGCGGGCATCGGCGGCGGTGAAGCTCGCGCTGCACGGGGAGACGGTCACGGCCGCGCCCGGCCGCCCGCTGCGGCTCTACCTGGTCGCGGGCAACAACCGGGTCGCCATGACGTCGGGCCACGCCGCCGTGCGCTCCCTGGACGTCTCCGGGGACGGTTCGGCCTCCGGCACCCTCTCCTACGAGGGCGCCTCGGCCACGCTCGCGGGCGGCGCCAAGCTCGTCGACTCCCCGCACGCGTCCGCCGGCTCGTACATCGGCTGGCTCGGCAACAGCGCCTCCAGCACGGCCGAGTTCACGGCGAACGCGCCCCGGTCCGGCCGCTATGTGCTGGTCGTCCACTACGCGCACAACGACCGCAGGGACAACGGCCACGCCTACAACACGGACATCATGTCCCGTACGGCGGACGTCACGGTCGGTTCCGCGGCGCCGGTGAAGGTCACCTTCAAGAACACCTGGAGCTTCGACGACTACTGGACGGTCGGCGTCCCGGTCGATCTGAAGAAGGGTGCCAACAAGGTGACGTTCGGCAACGCGAGCGCCTGGGCGCCGAACATCGACCGGATCGAGCTGGGCCGGGTCGTGGGCTGAGCCGCGCCGTGACGGGAGGCGGTTGCGGAGGAGCCCTATACTTCTACATGCTTGTAGAGAATCAGTACACGCATGCGAAGGAGTGGACGCCACCATGGTGTTCAAACGACTGCTCGGCGCGCTCGGTGTGGGCGGCCCGACCGTCGACACGATCCTCGACCCGTCTCCCGTCCTGCCCGGTGGCACGCTCACCGGGCAGGTCCAACTCGTTGGCGGCAAAGCCGACTTCGACATCGAGCACATCACCCTGGAGCTGGTGGCCCGGGTCGAGGCGGAGCACGAGGGCGGTGAGAGCGAGGGCGTCGTCGCCTTCGACCGCTTCACCGTCGGCGGCGGCTTCCGGCTCGCCGAGGGCGAGCAGCGCGATGTGCCGTTCAGCGTGACCCTGCCGTGGGAGACGCCGGCCACCCAGTTGCACGGGCAGAGCCTGGGCGTCGTCCTCGGTGTGCGCACCGAGTTGTCGGTGGCGGGCGCCAAGGACAAGGGCGATCTGGACCAGCTGGTCGTCGCGCCGCTGCCGGTGCAGGAGGCCGTGCTCGAAGCCCTCGGCGGGCTCGGGTTCGGTTTCAAGTCGGCCGACCTCGAGTACGGGCGCATCGGCGGCACCGGCCAGCAGCTGCCCTTCTACCAGGAGATCGAGCTCCTCCCGTCACCCCGGTACGCCCAGCAGATCAACGAGATCGAGCTGACGTTCCTGGCGAACCCGGGCGGCATGGAGGTCGTCCTGGAGGCGGACAAGCGCGGCGGCTTCCTGTCCTCCGGCCACGACGCGCTCACCCGCTTCAACGTCTCCCACGAGGGTGTCGAGCACCAGGACTGGCCCGCGATCGTCGACGGCTGGGTCCAGCAACTCGTAGAACACCGGGCGTCGTACGGCTCCCCGGTGGGCTTCGGCTCCCCCACCGCGTTCGCCCCCGCCGGCCACAGCCACGGTCACGGTCACGGTCACGGGGATCATCACGACGGCCACCGCTCAGGCCCCGGCATGGGAACGGCCGTCGCCGCAGGCGCGGCCGGACTCGCCGTCGGCGTCGCCGGCGGCATGGTCGCCGACGAAGTCATCGACGAGGTCGGGGACTTCTTCGAGGGCGAGGAGGAAGAGGAGGGCTGAGGCGGGTCCGAGGGCCTGGCTGAGGCGGGTCGGCCCGGTGTCAGGCGGGCAGGCCACCCGGGCCAGCACTAGCCCGGGGCCGCTGACCCGGGACGGCGAGTCCCACGAGCGGGGGCCCTGGGCAAAACCCCGAGCCGCAGGGCACCGGCCGGCCGCCGGGCTGTGGCCCACCCGTCTCTGCGGGCCTCACAAAGGCATCGCGAAGGGCTGAGGCCGGACCGAGGCAGGCCCGGTGCCCCCTCACGGCCCGGTGCCCGCGATGCCGCATCCCCGGCGAGAGCCCGGCGGGCAGACCACCCGGACCAGCACTCGCCTGGGGCGCTGACCCGGGGCGGCGAGTCTCGCAAGCGCGGGCACCAGGGCGGGCGCTCTGGGCAGCAGCCCGAGTCACAGAGCCCCGGACGACCGCCGGGCCGCGCCCCATCAGCCTCCGAGGGCCTCACAAGGCCGTCGCGGAGGGCTGAGGCCGGACCGAGGCGGGGCCCGGTGTTCGCGTAGGGCGCGGTGTCCGGGCTGCTGCGGCCCGGGCGAGAGTCCGGCAGGCAGGCCACCCGGGCCAGCACTAGCCCGGGGCGGCTGGCCCAGAGACGGCGATACCCGCGAGCGTCGGCACCCGGGCAGGTGGCCCGGGCTGACCGCAGGGCCACGGCCGACCTCCCCGGGCTGTGACCCACCCGCCTCCCACAGGCCTCACAAAGGCGTCGCCGCATGCAGGATGAGCACCATCGTGACGGCCGAGTTCGCGGACGACATCGCCGACACGGCCGTTCCCGCGGCCGCGCCCCACGCCGCGAGGCCGACCGAGGTGAACACCGGGGGCCAGGTGCGGACGGCGGGGGCGGGGCCGAGGAGGGCCGCCACCCGGCGTGGGACCGGGCCCGGGGCGGCGAGGCCCGCGAGCGTGGGTGCCGGGGTGCCCCGGGAGACGAGGGCGGCCGTGCCGATGGCCCGTGCCACCGTGCGGCGGCTGCCGATCGCCCGGGCCGCTTCCTCGTCGGCCCACCGCTCGGCCGTGTAGGCCACGGCCGTACGCAGCGGGCGCAGGAACGGGTTGGCCCGGGCCGCGAGCTGCACGGTGAGCAGGAAGCGGTCGTGCCGGGCGGCGAGGTGCGCCCGCTCATGCGCGAACAGGGCCCGGCGCTCGGCCGACCGCAACTGGTCCAGCAGACCGGTGGTCACCACGACGCGCCCCGCACGCGGGCCACGGACAGGGCGACGGGCACCCCCGCCCCGACGCCCGGGCAGCGCATACGCGTACGGCACGGCGTCCGGCAGTACCGCCACCTCCGTGTCCGGCAGTCCGGACAGGGCGCGGTGGGCCCGGTGGCGTATCCGGGCGTGCCGCCACAGGGTTCGGCCGCAGGCGACGAGCACCGCGCAGAGCGCGGGAATGGCGGCCTTGCCGACGATCTCGTCGTACGGCACCGCCGCCCGGACCTCGGGGTCCGACCAGCCGTCGGGCAGCGGGTTGCCGGGGAGCTGGGCGGTGCCGACCACCATGACGAGGCCGAGGCACACCGTGCTGCACAGCGCCAGCACCGCGGCCATCGCGGTCAGCAGCCGGGTCGCGGTGCGCGGATGCAGATGTTGTTCGGCCAGGCGGGCGACCGGCCATGCCGTGAGCGGCAGGACCAGTGGCATAAAGACGAAGACCCCCATGAGGCTTCAGTCTTCCCCTTCGCCATGTGCCTGATCCAGCAGGTCGCGCAGCAGCCGTTCGTCGTCCGGGCCGAGGCCGGTGAGGAAACTGGCCAGCACGGCCTCGCGATCGCTCTCGGCGTCCAGCACCTTGCGCATCTTCCGCGCGGCCAGGCCCGCCTGGTCCGAGGCGGGCGTCCAGGCGAAGGACCGGCCGACCCGCTCCCGGGTGACCGCGCCCTTGCCCAGCAGCCGGGTCAGGATCGTGATCACCGTCGTGTACGCGAGGTCACCGCCGAGGCGTTCCTGCACCCAGCCGGCCGTCGCCGGACCGTCCGCCTCCCGCAGCGCCTCCAGCACCAGCGCCTCCAGCTCGCCCTGCCCCCGCCGGGGTCGCTGCCGGGGATCCGTCACCGCCCTGCCTCCCTTCCACCGCCCTGCGTTGCCCGTGCCGACATCGTATAGATCCGCGGGACCGACCCCCTCACCTTCTACAGTGTTGTAGATTCTAGTTCCGGGTTCTTCCCGGGCGCGGATCGCACCCGTCGAGAACCAGAACGCACACCTCAAGAAGGAGTACCCGTGGGAGTTTCCCTGTCCAAGGGCGGCAACGTCTCGCTCAGCAAGGAGGCACCGGGCCTCACCGCCGTCCTGGTCGGCCTGGGCTGGGACGTCCGTACGACCACCGGCACGGACTACGACCTGGACGCCTCCGCCCTGCTCCTGGAAGTTTCCGGCAAGGTCCCCTCCGACCAGCACTTCGTCTTCTACAACAACCTGAAGAGCCCGGACGGCTCGGTCGAGCACACCGGCGACAACCTCACCGGCGAGGGCGAGGGCGACGACGAGACCGTCAAGGTGAACCTCGCCGCCGTGCCCGCCGAGATCGACAGGATCGTGTTCCCGGTGTCCATCCACGACGCCGAGAACCGCGGCCAGAGCTTCGGACAGGTCCGCAACGCGTTCATCCGGGTCGTCAACCAGGCCGGCGGTCAGGAGATCGCCCGCTACGACCTGTCCGAGGACGCCTCCACCGAGACGGCGATGGTCTTCGGCGAGCTCTACCGCAACGGCGAGGAGTGGAAGTTCCGTGCCGTCGGCCAGGGGTACGCCTCCGGGCTGGCCGGTATCGCCTCCGACTTCGGCGTCAGTGTCTGACCGGGACCGACCCGTACCGCCGGGCCCCGCCAGCGCAGGGCGGGGC